>JADLDX010000700.1 GCA_020846515.1 Pirellulaceae bacterium | reverse complement strand
GGCCCGGAGCCATTAGTTTCATCTGTGCCTCGGCATTGCCATCTTTGCTAACTCAAATAGCACAGATGGCAATGCCGGGGTACAGATGGAGCTTGGCGGAAACAGCCTTGCAATCCTGGCCCAATACAAATTGTGTGCCGAACACGATTGCGTCCTCGCGCTTAGCGACAGTCTTTACAGTGCCCCTTTAGTAGAACATCTTCGATCAAACCCAAGGATCGCGAAGCCTTGAGTTCAACTTGCCCCTCATTAAGACATTGAACACTGCCACAATCGACGCACAGCATATGAGGATGAGTCGACTCATCGGCCGCATGCACTACCTCAAACCGCCACACGTGATCGCCCAGTTCCAGCTTTCGCAGCAAATGGACGTCGGTCAAATCGCCCAGCGTGCGAAAAAGCGTAGACTTTTCAAAGCCTCTTTCTTCCAGCACCGCGGTCACTTCCAAGTGCGAAATCGGCCGATTGGACTCCAACAAGAAACCCAGCACCGCAATGCGCGCGGGAGTGGCTCTTAATCCATGCTGCCGCAGCATGGACTTCAATTCTTCCATGTTGTTCTTCGACTTGCTCATCATCCAATCACGCAGTGTTAGAGTCAAAAATAAGTAAAATGCAAGTCTTATCGCGATTGAGTAGACACGCATCTATCCCCATCGAACCCGCCGAAGCAGTTGCACCCTAGTCTTCCACCGGCTCGCTGCCATGAGCCAATCCATTGCTGATCAGGTGAGCGATATGTTCATCAGCCAGTCGATAAAAAACGTGCTTACCTTGCCTTCTCGTCCGCACCAACCGCTCAGCCCGCAAGAGCTTCAATCGCTGAGAGATGGCCGGTAAATTATCGTGGAGCATCTCGGTCAGCTCCGTCACACACATCTCCTGACGACTTAGTACCGACAGCAATCTCAACCGATTCACATCTCCCAACGCCCGAAAAATATTGGCCGTTCGCTCACACAAATGCAGCGCCGCTGGCTCTACCACTGGACGAGCTCGGTGGATTTCAGTCCCACAGTCTTCGTCGTCTTCAACCATGCAACGCTCCCGCGACTGAACTCACCCTGGCCCAACAATCAATCAGATAGTTGAATAATGAACCCTTTGGCCGGTTCCGTCAAGTTCAAGTGCCAGCTCGCCGCGCCCAACATTCCGCGCGTCAACACATCAGCCTGGGGATTAAGGCATGTTCAACGTGTGGTCGAACCTGACATGTCGACGCGTCTAGTGAGCCGAGTGTCCTTGGTACAGTTGCCACAAATGGACCAGACCAACCAACAAAATGACTGCCGCTTGAGCATACGCCAAGCGTTTCATCGAGCGGTCACCAGGCAACCAACCACTCAGCCGCTCGCCAACCCATTGGAGCACATACCCACACAATACCAAGGAACAAGCAATCCCTGCCGAAAAGACCAGGATGACCCGAAAGCCCTCCAGTGCGCTGCCCGAAGACAAACCGGCAAAATAAGCCGCCAAGGCCGTTGGACAGGGCAACAAACCAATTGCAAAACCCAACAGCATCGTCAAACGTAACTGCGACGATGAATCAGCCTGCCTGGGTGAGTCAGCCTGCATCGCTGTTACCGAGGATTCGAAACCCGATGGCGTACCAGCCTCGGGCTGCGCACTAGCCGTGCAGGCTACTGAATTGGGCCAGCCGGCCAGCGGCTCTGCGCCCACCCAACTCGCCCCAGTGGTTCGACTCAACAAAGCCGGAGAAACAGATATCCCCATCAATGGCCCACCAGCCTGCTCACTAGCTTCCTGACGCGAACCTGACGGGGCACACACTGGGGCACTCATTGAGGCACTCATCGTCAGACAGGCATGCTCAGTAGCATGCTCAGAAGAATTCGCTTGGGTATGACAGCAGCGGCAGGTGCGTGGTTTCGCTGCGGATGCTCTGGCCAGGAACAGCAGTCTCACACCAATGCCAATCAATATCAGCGAACTAATCCACTGCAAACATTGGCTGACCGTTCTCTCACCGGCATGTGTGTCTCCGGCAAGCCAATGCGTACCGAAATGAACGAGCAAGGCAATAATCACCAAAGATAAAGCATGGCTCAATGCCGTTGATACACCCATGGCGATCGGATGCCAAAAAGCTCGCCGTTGGCGAAGCATGTATACGAACATGGCCGTCTTGCCATGACCAGGCTCAATCGCATGCAACATGCCGAGCAAAAAGCCCAAACCGACCGTCAATTCCACTGAGTGATTATGCATAGCCGCATCTAGTGAGTTGTCGACAAGTCCGACCTATTGGAGTCTATTCCTAGAGGCAAGTCTCGTCAAGTTTTCACTCAATACAGTTGCGGTGCGTACGCCGCTGGCGCGTCTAGCTAACCCGGCTCACTTCGGCTCAATATCATGCTTGGCAAACCAAGCCAGCGTTCTTCGCAGTAGATCAGCCCGGTGAGGCAGTTGTTTGATACCATGCCCCTCGTCAGGGTAAATGATCATTTCCGTCTCGACCTGTCGCTCCTTCAGCGCGCGATAGAACATCTTGCCCATCGCTATCGGGCAGCGTCGATCGTTGAGCGAATGCAGGATCATGGTGGGCGTCGAAACTTTGTCGGCATATGCCAATGGACTATGGGCTCGCATCTTGTCCACGGCTTCCCACGGCAGTCCACCGACGTCCCATTCCGTCCAGCTTTGGATGTCGCTCAAGTGCCACATGACATTCATGTCGGTAACTGCATTCTGCGCAACGGCCGCCCGAAACTGCTGCGTATGACCGACCAGCCAGGTTGTCATGTATCCGCCGTAACTGATGCCGTAGACAAATTGTCGTCGCTTGTCCACAGTCCCTCGGCCAATCAGATAGTCGATGCCAGTCAATATGTCCTGCATGTCTCCGCCACCCAAATCATGGCGATCGGCATCCAAGAACTTTAGACCGTAGCCTGCCGAACCGCGAAAGTTCGGTTGAAATACGGCATAACCTTGGCAAGCAAAAAGCTGAACGTCAAAGCCACCTCCACCGCTGGATCGACTGTGCGGCCCGCCGTGTGGCATCAACAGCAGCTTATAGGGCGGCTGGGCAATCGCGGCCGGGGGTATGGTCAAAATACCCTCGATCTCCAGTCCATCGAAACTCTTCCAACGCACAATTTCGTCCTCTGCCTTCAGGCGAGCACCCAGCAGTGGACTGTTGCCGGGTAGTAGTGGACTGCGTTTCTTGGGCTTGACCGTCGAGTTGTCTGCCAACGCAGTGGGCTGCTCAGTCGCTACCGGCTGCTCAGGCCCAGCATCCACATCAATCTTCGGCGACTCCGCCTTTAATCCATCGACTGCGTTGTAGGTGATGCGCCGCGCGTCGAGCCAACAGCCATCGGGCAAAGGATTCATGGCCGGCAACATACTCTGAGGCTTTGTATCCTCTGTTTTTTCGGCGGCAGCATGATGATCAAACAGCACTCGAGCTGGATTGGCGGCCGCGATCAAATCGATGACCATCAGATTGTAGACGTCGGCATGGGGGCCATTGCGCGGTGAGCTCAGGCAGACCAGGCGTTGACCGTCTGGGGAAATGCGCGGCGAAAACTCCGG
>JADLDX010000699.1 GCA_020846515.1 Pirellulaceae bacterium | reverse complement strand
GAAACCGCGCGGTGCGGCTCCAATGGCATTCCCTGCGCTGTGCGTGTGCGTCGCCGAGATCATGATGTTGTTTGCAGGGATGCCAGTCGCCTTTTCAATCAACTGACGCGCTTCGAGCGTGACGCATCGATGTATGCCAAGAAGATCACAAACCACCAGAGCAAGTTTAGTCGTACCATCGTCCAGCACGAGGCAACGTGCATGAAGTTCATCATGAACATGAGTGGCTGGAAATGGCACAAAGCCTCCTACAATATCGATACCAAGCTCGGGCGTGATGTTGCTGGTCGCAGCACCGGCGAGCAACTTTCGCGGTTCGTTATCGGCTGCATTCGCGATGCTGCTAAGGCTAATGAAGATCGCAAAGACGGATCGAAGTAGTCTGCTCATAGAATAGGAGTCCTCTAAGTATTTAAGTGGTCTCATAGAACTGGATCCGTGTACCCTGCTTTAGCCGTGATGACCGATTCGCCACGAGCGATTTTCTGGAGAACAAAAGATGGGATTTTTCAAAACGACAGCCAACCCAAATCGCGGACGTTTAGTCGTGTCGAACCAAGTCTGCCAAATAGATAGCGGTCTCAGGTTTGCCATTTGCTGACTTTTCGTGGCTGGAATACCACGAGACCAGAGCATGACGGTCATCGATCGCAACGAATCCGGGATAGGAGTTATCGCCGCCGCTTGGGAGTTCGGCACAGGGTACAAGCTTGTCGTCGATCAACCAAGAAAGCCTCGTGTGTGGTCCGGCGGTCGTGACGTGACGACCACCGACGAGCACTCGGTCGCCCCAGCGCACAAGCAATGGGCCGCCGACGAACTCTGGCAATGTCAGTCGCGTCCACTGCTCGTAGGGTGGGCGTGAGCGGATCAAGTCCGACTCGTGGGCAGTCTTCCGGCAGAGAGCGGTGAGCAGGCCATCCGGATCGATCATGAAGGCCGTTTCATTGCCCTGCGTTTCCTGGAACAAAGAACGGAATTTCCAGACGAGGCCATCATCGCTTTCGAGCAGTGCCGATTGTCGCCCGCCGGTGTAGGCGCGTCGACCGCAAAGGTAGGCCTTGTCTCCATGCGAAGCTGCCCGCCAAACGTAGTGCCCGAAGGTGCCTTCGAGTTGGCGCGGCCCTTGCCAGATAGTGCCGTCGCCCGTCGACACTGCGTAGCCGAGGTGCTGGTCGAGGTTGTACTTCTCGCGCGGCAGCGGACCGTCGCCGGCAAACCAAGTGCCGCTATAGACGAAGAGCCGGTCTTTGAAAGCGAGGAAGTGCGGGTCACGCGTGTCACGCTGAGGCACGGAGAAACGATGCGATGGTGTCCAAGTCTTCGCATCTGTGCTCGACAGAATTAAGATTGACGCCGTCGAACTCACACCATGGCCATCCGGACAACTACGGAATGTCAACCAGTACTTGTCGCGCCAGCGAATGAGATCGGTGAAGGCATTATGTTCGCCATCGTAAAAAACCCGCCGAACATTCTTCACGCTTATCGCGCCAGGCTCCACGCCAATCGAAGCAAGATCGACGACAAAGAGGTGCGCGGCGAGAACCCAGAGTATTAAAAGGTGTTTCATCATGATTTGAATTAGCCGGACTTTTTGTTGGGCTGGCAAATGTTCTACTCCCAGTCGGGAACCAGAAGTGCGCGCAGGGCACGGCCGGTGACAGGAAAATCAGGGTGAAGGCCCATAGTGCGTTTGGCGCCGCCTTGGCTGCCGTCCAAGCGGAACACGGCGCTCCAGTTAATGGCGTAGTTCGGGAATTCAGCTTTCATCTTCGCGGCCGTGGCGCGAGTCGCGACTACGAGCTCTATATAGTCGAGGCCGCAACGGATGACGAGCAGTCGACGGCGGTACTTTTCATCGGCTCGCGTGAGTTTCAAGGCGGCATCATCGAGATGCGACTTCGCTTTGTCGGCAATGACCTCCATGCGAGTGCTTTCCAACAGCGTCCAGTCAGGGTAATGCTGCTTGAGCAATCTGGCAAGCGTGTTGGCGATAAACGGGGTCAGGTCTCATTTTCGTGACTCAGCGAGCGTCAACATCTGGCTGGTAAAGATCAAGTGCATCGCAGATCAACTCGGGCTGGACCTGTACCCATCTTCTCGTTTACGGCCAGTAAATGAGACCTGACCCCGTTATTTCCCAGAAATCGACACACAAACCATCCTCGCCCAGCGACCTGAATCGAATCGTCATTCAGAATGATACACCGCGAGAGATGAGAGTATCGCGAGAGTAATCATCCCATCTGCCCATTGTCTTCCTCTGCGGAACTCTATCCTCTCGCGGTGTATAAACCGGACCTGAAAATGGCCCCGTGAGTCGGACTACGAGCTAGATAGAAAGAGCTCGTGATTTTTGAGCGGAAAAAGTGTATTCTGCGGGAACACTGAAAGGAGCTCGGGATGTCGAAGAAAAGACGATCGTTTAGCGCTGCCTTCAAAGCGAAAATAGCTTTAGAGGCACACAGAGGTCTAAAGACAGTTGGAGAACTGGCCAAACAGCATCAGGTTCATCCAACCCAAATTGTACTTTGGAAGAAGCAATTGCAGCAGGGAATTGAAGGAGTCTTTGAGAGAAGTTCATCGAAGGCCGAGAAGTCTGAAGAGCCATTGCATGCCGAGTTGAATGAGCAGATCGGCAAGCTCAAAATGCAGCTGGAGTGGCTCAAAAAGAAAGTGGCCGAGCACGGCAGCTGAAAAGCATTACCTGGTTGGATTTGGATCATCCGGCGCTCATCGCTCGGGCACATTGCCATCTGCTGGATTTGCATCGCAATCTTCGCAGATGTGGGCATCGAACAGACGCCTCTGACGAAATAAAGGCGGTGAATAGATCTTAGATTCCTGGGGATTGTCTGGTAAACTGGTTAAGAGTGTGCCCCGATCCTGGCCACGCCATGTACACTTTCAAACCACCACTTTGTGAACAGGCTCGTTCCGCGAATGGCCCCACACTTTCTCACTGAGATACCAAAGTTTCTACAAGCGTCTTTCAAGCGAGCGGTGGCGATTCTGTGCGGGTGGGGTAGCTGGATGCTCCCGAATGCTCCCGCATTCTGTTTGCTCTTGATCTGCATACAAGTCGAGGCCTCAGACGGCGATTCCGCTGACAGCAATCAGGGCGATAAGCAGGCCAAGCAGAAAGAACCCGCCCAATCTCGACAGAGCTTTGCTGCGAAAGATTTAGAGCAGCTCAAGACGAGTGGTTGGCAGCGCTCGCGCTATCGTGACCGTACCGATCAAACATCGCTAGCCGACGCCGACTTGACAAAGAAACTACAACCCAAGTTGGCTGAGTTCCATTCAGTCATCGGCCCCATTCTCAAACAAGCCTGTGGCGACTGCCATGGAGCCAGCCAGCAAGAAGGGAACATCCGCGTCGATACGCTCGACCCCAACTTGCAT
>JADLDX010000698.1 GCA_020846515.1 Pirellulaceae bacterium | reverse complement strand
GGCTAAGTTTTCTCTGTAGGACTCTTTCATTCCCAATTCCAAGCCGGTTTTATCCCGGCGCTTTCCCTGGCTTCGGCTGCAATTTCCCCCACTTTTTTAAGGGCCAAGCGTTTTACGGACAGGCACTAGTTTAGTGGACGTGCGAGACACGAAGCAAGCACTAGCTCTTCGTGGATTGTACAATTCACAAGGACTACACGCTCTCGACTCGTGCGAGTTGCAAGGACGACGAAATGCCACAAGACTCGTTCGACGATTGCATTGAGATTCCACCGGCCACCGACTTGGCTGCGGAAGCGTGGTCGATGCATAAAATCTGGGGGCTGCTGAAGTGTTTTGGCCCTGCCGCCATTCTAGCGTCGATGAGCATCGGTGCCGGTGAAACGATCGTCGTCGTGCGAACCGGAGCCTGGGCTCATTACGATCTGTTGTGGGTTGTGCTGCTGGCTTGCATTGTCAAAGGGATCTTTGTCACGTACATGCTGGGACGGTACACGGCCATCAGCGGCGAGTACGTCGGGCACCGACTGGTCCATTTCCCTGGGCCGCGAGGTTGGTTCTTAATCTTGATCGTGGGAGTTGAGATTGTATTCGCTCCCTTGGCGTGGGTCGCCATCGCCAAGCCTTGCGGCGCTCTGTTGCATTATCTCATCGGTCAGCCGCTGGTCGCCACCGGGATGTTTGCTGGCACGGGAGACACGTTCTGGGTGAACCTTTATACGACGTTGTTTATTGCAGCAGCTTTGGTTGTCAGTCTGACACTGACTTACGAACGGCTGGAGAAGGAACAGCTAGCGATCTGCGGCGTTCTCGTGCTCGGTACGATCATTGGAACGGTGATGATTTGGCCGGACCTTGGCGCGGCGGCACGGGGAACTCTATGGCGAATCGGACGTCTTCCCGAGTCGTTGCCGGAGTGGGCACCCGCTGATGCCATCAACTTTCCCTGGCTCAGTCTCGCAACCGTATTTGCCTACATCGGTGGAAGCGTGACGACTTACATTGTCTATGCCAACTGGATTAGCTTGCGCGGTTGGGGTTTGACGAGCCATCCGCAGATCGAACAGATTCGGCAACGAGCCGCTAACAGTTCGCGAATCGACTATCTCCCCGACGATCCGGAACAACGCCGCCGGCTGTTTCGACTGACGGCTCCCCTGCGCTGGGACGTCACGATCGGTGCGGCCGTCTTGTTTATCGTTACCGCCTCGTTCATGGTGGCCGGTTCCGCCGCACTGTACGACCAACACAGCCGTTTTGAAGGCTGGAGCCTGCTGACCGATCAAGCTTACATCTGGCGAAACATTCATCCTTGGCTGACGACGGTATACTATGTGACCGTGGTTGCCGCGTTGTGGGGCACGTTGACCGCTCTGCCCGAAGTGTATTCCCGTGTCAGCCACGAGTTTTCACAAGCGATCTGGCCCGACAATCGCTGGACTTATACGGGCCTGCGGCGGTTGATCGCCGCCTCGATTCTGGTGGAATCGGGAGCCGTGATTTGGTGGAACCTGGAGTTCGACCTGTTGACTCAAGTAGCCGGGTTCTTTCTGGCTAACCTTGCCGTGGCCGCCGCCGCAGTCGCGGCCTTCTATCTCAATCACAAGCTGCCCCGGGCCTATCGGGTGCATGGTGTGACCTATGCGTGTGCGCTGGCATCGACCTTGATCTTGGTGGCGGCGACTTCGATGAGTACCTACGGGCTCGTCACGAAACTCGGCCAACAGTTTTTCGGCGGCGATGATGAGATCTCGGCTCGGCCAGCTGACGCGCATCCCCGCTAAGGCGAGCGGCAGATGAAAGTATCCCAACCTGAAGCGTTGGCGAGGAATTCGACCGGCGTTCCTCGCTCACGCACCGAGGCTAACGCCTTTACAAAATATCCCGCATGCCGCTCAACGAATCGACTCTCTTTGCGTCTGGATTCCTCAAGTACACCCAGTATCTCATGTAAGGCCGTACGTGCATCTGTACCAATCCCGCCTAGTCCTAACTTGAATCGATTCCCGAGTGAGAAATTCCGGTTTGACTCTGTTTTTTGCAGGGTCAACTGCCTTGATGATGCGGATTTCAAATGCACCGTTTCTGGAACAGATTGCGTGCGGGGCGTTAAGTGGCGACTCCTAGCAGGGCGAGGACGTGTGCTTGATAGGGCGTGGCACGCGTACTCTCGGCGCGTGTACGCAAACGAGTTTGCCGTAATCGTCAGGTCAAAGTGTTTCGCCATCTTGTGCTTGGCAGTCTCGGCATTCAGCGCCGTGTTGGCACTGAGTTTCGAACGCGGCGAGAGTACGCGTGCAACGACCAACGCCATGATCAAATCACGTTCACGACACGGTCGCGAAGCGACAGCGAGTAGGTTCTCCAGCCCGAGTTGCTGCGCGGTCTGCAACACGGCCATCACATTGCCATGCGGCAGACTCCTGACGATATCGAACAATGAGTGCGGCGCGTTCTCATCGAGCTCCCCACTTAGCCGCCGCTGAATGAACTCGATCACATCGGGCGGCAGTTGGGTGAGATTGCCCAACGTCTCCTGTTTGACTTT
Source organism: Pirellulaceae bacterium (assembly GCA_020846515.1). Taxonomy (GTDB): domain Bacteria; phylum Planctomycetota; class Planctomycetia; order Pirellulales; family Pirellulaceae; genus Aureliella. The sequence goes on along the minus strand of JADLDX010000698.1, from coordinate 1,465 downwards.
CCGCCATCCTTGCGAAAGCTGCAGCGCAGCAGCACGGACGTATACACCTTTCCCTTGACCGTCTTCTTGATGGTTTCGACGCGCAGTTTCTTCCGTTTGGTACTCATGTCCGGTGTTGTACACGAGACCGTCTGGGCTAGCCCAGTGTTCGAATATTCGTGGCAACAAAACTGCATTTCGTTTTAGGGCCAAAATGCCTCAACTCATCGTTTGACCCCGGATTTGCGGTTCAAGCTAGAGACTAGTCAGTGCGAAGAGATGCCGTTTCCAACACGCCACGCGAGTTTCTCGCGGAATTCTCGACGGTTTGGCGGACTCGCGATCTGAAATCTTTGACAACAAGTCTGTTGAACACCAGAAATGGTGTTCTACATAAAACCTGTCACGAAACTGACGGAGCGGAAACGACTTAAGACCACTTTCCACATACTACTTGTCACACGATCCACACAAAACTTGGCCACAGCCCAACAATTCCACAAACTACTTGGCACGTGGCAGGTGAGCGCGAGGGACAAATAGAATGTGGACGCTCATCGGGTCGCTGGATTTCGCATGGGTATCAAACTGCGGAATCTTCGCTTTGGCTGATGCCCGAAACCAACGAGGCGTCCGCGAGCTTTGCACTACCGCTGTCAATTGACTTCGGCTTGCGGGCCTCAACAGCTCGTAGCTCAAGTTGCGCAAACCGATCCACTTGGCGCGTCAAGCGCAAGTGAGTATCGATCGCCGGCAAGATTCTCGTGAGGCGTTCGGCATTCGGGGCTCCACTCCGCACCGTCTGTTCAATCGTCTCATCTAGCCATAGCGCTATCCGCATCAAGCCGCTGTTGATTGAGCCAAGGTTCGCTTCCAGAGGATCCTCTTTGTCGAGCGAACTGGCTTGGTAATCTAATACCCGGCTCAATCTCACATCATGATGGTCGGCCTGTTGGCCAGTAACCATCGCGGGTTTCGGTGCATTACACATATCGGCTTGGCTACTTTGAATGTCCACTGTGATCCTCCTTTATGGATCGGAGTTCGACTTCTTGGAAACGTCACTGCTTCGCTGCCGTGGCCGCCTGATTGCGAATCCATGGAACACAAGGCCGCTGGCTTTGAGTAATGGTTCCAGAACCATCTTGCTCTGTCGAAGGGCCCGGTTCGCAATCTTCGTTATTGCCATTAACTCTCGCATGGACTTCAATTCGCTCTGGAGAGTCGACAGCTCCTGCGCGACAGCAGCTGCACGTTCGGCGTCACCGACGTAACGTACAATCTGCTTCCCACCAGAGCGGAATCGGAGCTTATAGTATCTTCGATCACCTCGCTTCTCTTCGGTTACAAACCCTTGTCTCGCCAACTCGGTAAAGTGGTCTACTGATATTTGGAGTGACGCAAGAGTGGGATACTCGGTGAGTCGAGTGTCTGTGACTCGATGATCGTTGATTGGAGTTGAGTGCATCTTTTCGTCGCCTTTGCG
>JADLDX010000697.1 GCA_020846515.1 Pirellulaceae bacterium | reverse complement strand
CTTAACATGCCGACGCATTGGAAACTCGAAATGCCCCCACATTGCGATCAGCTCTCGACTGCTGGATAATCCTGGTCTAAAGCACTTTCGCCCAGGGGCTGCTGTTTCGCCTAGAACCCTTCTGTGGAGAGCATGAACTATGCGCATCCTGCGTCCTTTTCTCAACCTTGCCATTATTGGAACTAGCATAACCCTGTCGAACCTCGTGGCCACAACGCCAGTTCGAGCTCAAGAGCGTGAGATCAAAGTGCGCGGTGACCAATCGCGCATTTTGAAAGAAGGATTCTGGATTTATAACAACTTGCCTAAAGGCTTTGAGCAGGCCAAAGCAACTGGTAAACCGTTGTTGGTCGTCTTTCGCTGCATTCCGTGCGAGGCCTGTGCGCAACTGGACGAGTCAGTCATTGACGATAACCCCACCGTGCGGAAATGGCTTAATCAATTTGTGCCGGTGCGCATCGTGCATACCAACGGCATGGACATGCATAAGTTTCAATTTGATTACGATCAATCCTGGGCTGCCTTTGTCTTGCATGCAGACGGCACGATCATCGGTCGCTACGGCACACGATCGCATCAAACGGAATCCGATGATGATGTTAGTTTGGAAGGTTTTCTCGAGTCCTTAGGGCAGGCCTTGGAAATTCATCGCGACTTTGCGAAACATCGCAGCCAGTTAGTCGCCAAAACTGGGCCAAAAGCTCCCGTGGATAGACCCGAAGAGTTTCCTAAGCTCAAGGAGAAATATGGGTCTACGCTGGATTATGAAGGCAAAGTTGTGGCCAGTTGCATTCATTGCCATCAGGTCGGTGAGGCCTTGTTCACTTGGAAGAGAAGCGAAAGCCAGCCGCTGGCACCTGAAGTCATATTCCCATATCCGAATCCCAAAGTTTTGGGGATCGTCATGGATCCATCGCGAGCCCGAACGATCAAGTCGGTTATGGCAGAATCCGCCGCCGAGCAAGCAGGCTTGAAGGCTGGTGATGAAATAGTCACCTGTGAATCGCAACCAATCATCTCCACGGCTGACATTCAGTGGGTCTTGCATCACTTGGGTAAGCAAACGGTTGTAAACTTAGAAGTTAAACGCGGTGGAGCCACAGCAGCTCATCAAGTGAAGTTGGCTGAGGGCTGGCGCGAGCGCGACGATATCGCCTGGCGTGCGACGAGTTGGCAAGTACGTCGCATGGTGACCGGTGGCCTGAAGTTGGACCCGATTACAGAGGCAGAGCGCAAGTCGCTCCAACTGCCAAGCGATGCGCTGGGATTGCGCATCAAACATGTGGGCCAATTTGCTCCGCATGATTTGGCCAAGCGAGCAGGTTTTAAAGTAGGCGATGTGCTTATAAAAGTAGGCGCTTGGGAAGATCGCATGACGGAGAGCCAACTGTTGGTGGCTCTGCTCAAGCACGCCAAACCTGGCCAATCGCTGCCTGTGGAGCTTGCCCGTGGTGATCGGCGGTTGACCTTGCCATTGCCCGTTCAGCCGTAAGCCCAGCTCGGGTCGCCCGTTGGCTCTCGTTGAATGGGTGGCTTTGCGCAGACGGCTTTTTGTGTGAGACTAATCGGGCCTATCAACCTTTGGCCCGATGCATTCCACACGAAAGAACCTGACCATTATGTTGACGTTGCCCGAAGTGGCCTTGCCCGCTCATCTCCTGCCCTATGCGGAACAGGTCGAAGGACTTCGGCGAGTTGGGCATATTTTCTGGCACCGTGGTTGGTCGCTGGGAACCAGTAGTAACTACAGTGTGGTGGTCGAGAAGGATCCACTTTTGCTACTCGTGACCGCCAGCGGTAAAGACAAAGGCCAGCTTCGCAGCGATGACTTTGTGTTGGTGGGCGCCAACGGTCAGCCGACGCTTCCGGACCAGCCGAAGTCGTCGGCCGAGACCTTGCTGCACTGCATCGCCGCCAGCAAATTTGCTGATGTGGGGGCCGTACTACATACGCACAGTGTCTGGTCGACCCTGCTTTCGCAGCGATTTGCAGCGCAAGGGGGGATTTTGTTTGAAGGCTACGAGATGCTCAAAGGGCTAAGCGGGGTCAAAACTCATGCCCATCGCGAGTGGCTGCCGATATTCGACAATACGCAAGATATCCCTGCGCTAGCTGAAGAAGTGGCGGCGATGCATGCCGAAAAGGGCATTGCGCATGGCTACCTGATTCGCGGACATGGAATTTATACTTGGGGTAAGGATCTGGACGAAGCCTATCGGCAGATTGAGATCTGGGAGTTTTTGCTGGAGTGCTTGGGAAGGCAAATATCGCTTGGTTAAAGGCTGTCAGGCAAGCCTTGGGCAATTAAAATTGTGTACGCTGGGCTCCTAGCCGCCCAGTTTCACAATCGCTTGGTTGCCCAATCTCCCGGTGGTCAGCCATTGTGCCATGACTCGATAGGATTGGGCGTCGGGGGCATGACCTATACCAACCAGCCATTTAAAGGCGTCGATCATAACGTGGGCCGAAAACCGTGGGCTAGCGCCCTGCGGCTGATCAGCCGCAAGCGCGCTAGCGTCCGGTTTAGCCCGACTAAATGCCGGCGCCCATTCAAACCGTTCGACAATTCGACAGTCAAATAGATAAACCGTTAGACATTTAGACAGTTAGAGAAAAGGGACAATAGTGATCAAGACTTTGGCGGTAGTGGGCGCGACCGGTGCTGTGGGACGAATCGTGCTTGAAGAGATAGTTTCTCGAGGGCTCCCCTACCAAAATCTCAAGCTGCTGGCGTCGGCTCGTTCGGCCGGCAAAAAAGTGGAAGTAGCTGGCCGTCAGATCACGATCGAAGAAATGCGACCAGAGGCCTTCGAAGGTGTCGATCTGGTGATTGCGAGCACGCCCGACGAAGTGGCCGCCGAATTTGTGCCCTGGGCAGTCCAGCGCGGAGCGATCGTAGTGGACGAGAGCGCTTACTATCGCATGCATGCCGATGTGCCTCTGATCATTCCCGAAGTCAATCCTGAGGCGCTTCACCGGCATAAGGGCATTATTGCCAGTCCCAATTGCAGTACGACCCAGATGGTTGTGGCCCTCAAGCCGTTGCATGACGCAGCGCGGGTTCGACGTGTAATTGTGAGTACCTATCAAGCGGTCAGCGGTGCGGGCTTGGCCGCGCAAACCGAATTGGCTGATGGAACTAAAGCGGCGCTCTCTGGAAACGTAGCCACTCCGTCGATGTTCCCCTATCCGATTGCGTTCAATTTGATTCCGCAAATCGGTTCCCACAAACAAGATGGCTTTACGTCGGAAGAGATGAAGATGGTCTATGAAACTCACAAGATCATCGGCGATGATTCCATTGCCATCAACGCAACGTGCATTCGCGTACCGGTAATGATCGGACACAGTGAATCGATCTACTGTGAAACGGCCGAGCCGTTGTCTCTGGATCAGGTTCGTGAGCTTTTTGCCGGCGCGCCCGGGGTAACGCTGGTTGACGACTTGTCAAGCAAGCGTTATCCGATGCCGCGTGATTGCCAGGATAAGCCCGATGTTTTCGTTGGCCGCGTCCGCAAGGATCTGATCAATCCTCACGGCATCAGCTTCTGGTGCGTTAGCGACAACTTGCGAAAAGGCGCCGCCACGAATGCTGTTCAGATCGGCCAGCTGCTGGCCGACAAGATGGCCAATGTTACCGCTTGACCCACATGATCTGTCAGCCCAGGCAACGGCAGGGGAGGGCAGGGGGGCGGAGGCAGCTTCGCCCCGATGTTTTAAACTGATCATCGCCTACGACGGCACCGAGTTCTTTGGATGGCAGCGGCAGAGTGCGGCTCGTACCGTGCAAGCCACGCTAGAAGATGCATTGGCCGAATTGACCGGCGCGCCGAAAGTGCATTTGCTGGCTAGCAGTCGTACGGACACCGGTGTGCACGCGATGGCTCAGTGTGCGACCTTTCGTTCGACGCACTGGAAGGCTCCTGCGCAGAACCTAACGTTGGCCGTCAACACTCGGTTGCCGCCCGACGTGATGGTTCGTTCTGCGTGCGAAGTGCCAATGAGTTTCAATCCGATTCGGGATGCCTGTGGTAAACGCTACCGTTACACAGTTTATGCCTCGCGCGTGCTGAACCCTATCGGACGCCGGCAAGCCTGGTGGGTCAAGAAGCTGCTGGACGTCGAGGCGATGAGAGCCGGGGCGGAAGTGCTCCTCGGCCAGCATGATTTTACCAGTTTTCAAACCACGGGCAGTCCGCGAATCAGTACCGTGAGGACGGTGCGAGCCATCGACATTCAATGCCAACCGTACATGGACGGCCAATGCATTACTTTGGAAATTGAGGCCGACGGATTTCTGTACAACATGGTGCGGAACATCGTCGGCACGCTAGTACATGTTGGCCGCGGTCGCAAGTCGGCTAGTTGGGTGGTAGATGTGCTGGCCGCTGGCGATCGCAAGTTGGCCGGGCAGACCGCGCCGGCACATGGCTTGTGCTTGTGGGAGATTTACTTTGAAGCGCCAGACACAAGACGTTTGGAATTGAAATCGGTTGCCATCAAGTGATGCAAGCACATCGGCATGTCTGACGGGGAACCATGGCACTATTTGGGGCTGATCATTCATGCGTGTAATGCACATCATCACTCGAATGATCATCGGCGGCGCGCAGGAGAATACGCTCTACAACTGCTTGGACTTGTTGCAAGAGTATGGTGACGAGGTGCTCTTGGTAACCGGTCCGCAGCAAGGGCCTGAAGGTGGTTTATTGCAAGAGGGTAGGGTAGGGGGCTTGGCAATTGAGACCACGCCTTCGCTGATCAGGAACATACAACCTCTGGCCGATTGGCGGGCTTATCGTCAATTGAAGAGTCAGATTAAACGCTATCGTCCTGATGTCGTGCATACGCACAGTGCCAAAGCTGGTCTACTTGGGCGAGCGGCGGCTTGGCAAATGAAAGTGCCGGCCGTCATTCATACCGTGCACGGAGCGCCGTTTCATCCTTATCAATCTGCGATTGCGCGCAAGTTCTTCGTCGCCTGCGAACGCTGGGCGGCTGGACGCTGCCATCACATGATCAGCGTGGCGGACGCCATGACTGATCTGATGGTCGCAGCCGGAGTGGCTCCACGTGCCAAGTTCACCACGATCTATTCCGGCATGAAGGTGGAACCGTTTCAGCAATCGGGCCAATATCGCGCGGCCGCGCGTCGCGAATTGGGCATTGCCGAGGATCAAATTGTGTTTGGCAAAATCGCCCGGCTCTTTCCGCTCAAGGGGCATGAGTACTTGATCGAGGCGGCCAGGAGTCTGGTAAAGCAGTGTCCGCAGGCCCGTATTTTGCTGGTCGGCGATGGAATTCTGCGCCGCCAATTGCAGGCGCAGATTGTCGAGCAGGGGTTGCAGGCGACGTTTATCTTTGCCGGCCTGGTGCAGCCAGAGCGTATTCCGTACTACATGAGCGCCATGGACGCGCTGGTCCACACTAGTTTGCGGGAGGGACTGGCCCGCACGCTGCCACAGGCTTTAATCGCTGGGCTGCCGGTGATCAGTTATGACATCGACGGAGCTCGAGAAGTCGTTTTGCCAGGCGAGACTGGCTTTCTGATCAAGCCACAAGCCATCGAGGAGCTCAGCGCAGCAATGCTGTCATTAGCCCGTGATAATGGGTTGCGAACCAGGCTAGGGCAGGGGGGCGCAAGGCGGTTCACGGATCAGTTTCGGCACACGACGATGACGCGCCAGATTCGGGAGTTGTATGGTCGTTTTGTGTGAGCGGGGCTGGACCAGCCTTCTTCCGGCGGGGATGCGTTTGGCTTATTATGGCAAGGTTGACCCTTGATAACTCAGGACAAGTAGAAAAGTGACTTACCCGTGACCAAAGCTCGTGACTTTCTCGGCCCTTACCGCCTGGCCAGGCTGATTCGTGCGGGTAGCTCCTGTCAGGTTTGGGAAGCGATCGAAAGCGGTACCAATGCCAGATACGCGCTGAAGGTATTGCGATCGGATTGTAGTACAGACAAGCAGGAGTTGATGTTTTTGCGGAATGAGTATGACATAGCCGCTCAATTGTCGCATCCCTACGTCATCAAGGTGCACAAGCTGGTCATGGACCCTCCGACACCATTCATCGCGTTGGAGTTATTTAGTGAATTGAACATGAAGCAGGCCCTGCGGCGAGGGCCGGACTCGTTGGCGTTTATGCTCGATAAAATCATCGAGCATTGCACGGAAGGTTTGTACTACATGCACAGCAAGGGCTTCGTGCACTGCGACGTCAAGCCTGACAATTTTCTGGTCAGCCGCGAAGGGGAGGTCAAATTGATTGACTTCACCATATCGCAAAAGATGAAGAGCGGAATAGCCAGGTTCTTTAGTGGGAAAGCCAAGAACGTCCAAGGCACGCTCAGTTATATGGCGCCTGAGCAGATTCGTGGCGAGTCGCTGGATCAACGAGCGGATGTGTATAGTTTTGGTTGCGTGCTATTTGAGTTGGTAACCGGCAAGCCACCGTTCACGGGTACCAGTCCCAATGAGCTGCTCAATAAACACATCTCGGCTTCCATTCCATCGCCTTTAGTCGCCAATGACAACGTCACGCCGGAGTTCGCCAACTTGCTCAAGACGATGATGGCCAAGAAACCGGAGGCGCGCACGCCCTCGATGTGGGAGATATTAAAGCAAGTTCGCGCTGTGCGTATATTTAAAAAACCACCAAGAATTCCTGAGACGAGCATCTTTGATGAGTTTCCAACCAGTGGACAACGCTAATCAAGTGCGCACACAATCGGAACAAAAGCCCAATTCTGCTGCGATCTCAAGCAAGTTGCTGGCAGGCATATGTCATTGTCGTGTTTTTTGTGCTGTGACACTTGCACAAAATGCCTTGAACCCGAATCGCTTTTGCTCACGTGCGTAGGTAAATTTATGGATAAAATACTTGGCCCATATCGGCTGATACGCCTTTTGCACGCTGGTAATTCTTCTCAAATATGGGAAGCATCCGAAGGCGCTGCTGGCCCACGCGTGGCTGTTAAAATATTAAAACCGGACATGCGCGATGATAAAGCTGAATTGGCTATATTCAAGAATGAATTTGAAGTTGGTTTACAGTTGGTGCATCCCAATATTATAAAAATGCACAAACTCGACTTGGAGGCCAAGGCTCCATATATGTCGATGGAATTGTTTAGCCAGATGAGTATCAAGCAGGCGCTCAGGCAAGGCACTGATTCAATTGCTTATATGTTAGATAAGATTATTGTGCGCGCCACAGAGGGCTTGTCTTATATGCACAGCAAAGGCTTTGTGCATTGTGATGTGAAGCCAGATAATTTTCTCGTCAGTGCCGAGGGTGATGTGCGTCTGATTGACTTTGCCATCTCCCAGAAAATGAAAACCGGACTTGCCAAGTTATTCAGTGGCAAGGTCAAGAATGTGCAAGGCACGATGAGTTATATGTCGCCTGAACAGATCAAGGGTCAGACGCTCGATCAACGAGCCGACGTGTACAGTTTTGGTTGCACGTTGTTTGAAATGGTGTCGGGCAAACCGCCCTATACCGGCAGCAGTCCCAACGAGTTGCTCAACAAGCACATCTCGGCGGCGATACCGTCACCGCAAGTGGCCAATGAAAACGTGAGTAATGAGTTCACGAGTCTGCTGAAGTCGTTGTTGGCCAAAAAGCCTGAGGATCGTTTGCCGTCGATGTGGGAAGTGCTCAAGCAGATTCGCGTGGTCCGCATCTTCAAGAAGCCGCCGCGTATTCCGACCACCAGCATTTTTGGGGACAAAGGCGAGAAGGACAAAGACGAATAGAACATGGACGATTAAACATGGACGAGTAGGACAAAGACGAAAAGGTCAAGGAAGCAAGCAAAGACACAGGCCGCTAGTTGGGCCGAAACAGTCATTCAATCCAAAGTGAAATAAGAGATGGACAAAGCACACGCTGGGCTTGAGTTTGAAGAGCCGATTATCGAGTTGGAGCAAGCAATTGCTGAGCTTGAGAAGATTGAACCGCGAACCGATCCGGTTGAGAAGCAGCTGATTGAGTTGCGGCACAAGTTGATTTCGATCACGCGCGAGATCTATGGCCAGCTGAACCCTTGGCAGATCGTGCAAGTATCGCGTCACAAGAATCGGCCTTACACGCGGGATTATTTGCAGTTGGCCTTTGACGAGTTCGTGGAGTTGCACGGAGACAAGCACTTTGGCGATGACCGCGCGATGGTCACCGGTTGGGCCAAGATCGATCAGCACAAGGTGATGATCGTGGGGCATCAAAAAGGCCGTACCTACAAGGAGCGTTCAGTCTGCAACTTTGGCTGTGCGCATCCCGAGGGTTATCGCAAAGCGATGAGCAAGATGCGGCTGGCTGAGAAGTACGGGCTGCCGATCGTTTGCTTCATTGACACGCCTGGCGCCTATCCGGGCGTGGGTGCTGAGGAGCGTGGTCAGGCTCAGGTGATTGCTGAGAGCATGTTCCAGATGAGCCAGCTCAAGACACCGATCATTTGCATCGTTATTGGTGAGGGTGGATCGGGTGGCGCGTTGGGCATTGGCGTGGGCGATCGGATCGCCGTCTTGCAGTATGCCTATTACTCGGTGATCAGCCCTGAGGGTTGCGCCGGGATCTTGTGGAAGAGTCATCAGTACGCGCCGCAGGCGGCTGAGGCCTTGAAGTTCACCTCGACTCATCTGCAGAAGCTGGGCGTGATCGACGATGTGATTGTGGAGCCGCTGGGCGGCGCCCATCGGGATCATCATCAGATGGCGGCTCGGATGAAAAGTTATCTGCTGCGCACGCTGGCGCAGTTGAAGAGCCAGCCCGTTGAGACGCTCATCGACAGTCGCTACGAGAAGTTCCGCGCGATGGGACAGTTCGTCGAGGCGTAGTTCTTGACGCTTGATTCTTCATTCTGATTCTCGGGGCCGACATCTCTGCGTGTTGGCATCTCCGGAGGCGGCGGTCACGCGAGAGACGTGGCTGCTGAGAGCACGTCGGGACGTCGCGCTAGCGGGCGTATTGCAGTGAAAACAGCCCCGGAGTAACGTCCGATAATGTTTCTTATGTTCGGTTTGAGCCCCGGTTTTGCCTGGCGCCCAGGCGTTTTTGATTTCCGCCCAGTCCGCCCTCTGTAACGCTCGCCCAGTGATCGTGTGTCGTGTGCGAGGCTGACGAGCACCATATCAACAGCCATGTCGCCAGCGTTCGCATCCGGGATGTTCAGTCACTTCGACACAGCGTCTGAACCCGTTCGCGATCAACGTGGCCAGTTCGCGTTGCCGTTGGGAAGCTGCGCTTGTTGCCAGTTGTTGTTTGGCGCCAGCGCGCTTGGATCGTAACCAAATGATCCCGGCGGTGGCGGCAGCAACGGCGGATAGTTTTGTGGCGTCGGCGCCTGCGGCGCGGCTTGCGGCGGCGCTCCACTGGGCCAAAAGTTGAAACCGCCTCCAGAGCCCTGCTCTTGTCCAACTCCCATGCCGGACGGACCAACTCCCGCAGAACCGCCTCCCGATGCCGCTGGTCCAGTTCCCGCAGGACCGATACCCAGTCCCGATTGAATCGCGCCGCCTAGGTCAAACCCACCGGCACCATTGGCCGGCCCGCCGCTGGTTCCACCAGCCCAACTGCTCGGCCATAAGCCGCCCGCTGGCGAGCTGGGGTTGTTGGGATCACCGGCCGGAAACTGCTGATGCAGTTTGTCATCCAATCGGTCCAGATACGGACCAACCACATCGTGCAATTCCTTCGGCAGCACGCCACCCGCGTTGTCCAGCGCGCTGGCAATGTAATAGCCCGACTGCGATCGACAAATGGCTTCCTGCTGCTTCGGCCCCAGCAACGTCATGGCGAACATGGTGATCAGCAAGCAATACATGCCGCCCTTGGCCAAACCAAACAAGGCACCCAGATGTCGATCAAATTCTTTCAGTCGCACCTGGTCGATCAGGCCGCTGAGCAAGCGAAAGGCCACCCAGATCACAAACGAGGTGCCCACATACAAAATCAGCATCGCCAGAAACACATTCCATGGCGGCGTGGCCTGGATCATCTTGGCCAGGTCGAAACGAAAATTAACCGCCACGAGATAGCTAGCAAAGATCGAAGCCAACGAGGCGACTTGCCAGGCAAAGCCTTTGATGGCACCCAGGATCGTGGCTGCGCCCAAGACAACTAGCATGATCAGGTCATAAGCCTGCATGGATTCCATTCCTCAAAAGCCTGAAAACGAACACCCTAACGACGTGGTTAACACGCGGTAATCAGAAACGGTGCAGGGCGTTGTAGCAGAAAGGCTCCGGCGTGCGAATAGCACTGTTTTCACCTTGAGCTCCACGGGGCCGGCAGCCTATTATCCACCCTTAGCCATCAGGGACTAAAGAGATGCTGATGTAGGCACTTCGGACTGTACGTGAAGGAGCACCGCAATCATGGCCGACTTTCGAACGCACATGCTGACCAGTACAACGGTCGGCGCGATCTATGGCCTGGTCGGCTTCAAGCTCGGCTTGCCCTGGCAGACGTGCGTCGTAGCAGGGGGCTTGTGCAGTGTCAGCGGTATGTTGCCGGACTTGGACAGCGACTCGGGGCGACCGCTGCGCGAAGCGACTACTCTGGCTGCAGCCGTGGTGCCTATGCTGATGGTGGAACGATTTCAGCGTTTCGGCTGGGGGCATGAGACGATGGTCTTGGCTGCCGGCGTCTTGTACTTGTTCATTCGCTTCGGACTGACCGAAATATTTCGTCGCTTCACCGTGCATCGCGGCATGTGGCATAGCGTGCCGGCTGCGGTGGTCGTAGGTATGATCTCGTTTCTGGTCATGGACTGCGAGGACATTACGCTGCGCATATTCAAGACCATGGCAGTTGTCTCTGGATTCATGAGCCACTTGATCTTGGATGAGATCTGGAGCGTGGACTTTAAACGCGGCCAATACAAATTCAAATCATCGTTCGGCACAGCCCTGAAACTTTGGGGCAACGATCGTTGGGCCAATTTTTCAACTTACTTCAAACTGGTCGGACTATCGTATCTGGTGTATCAAGACCAGGCGTTCATGAATCGCTTTGGACCCTATACGAGTGATGTGCCTCACACGGCCCGCGAACTATGGCAGATCGTGGTCGATGGTGGATGGCTGAGGTAGTCCTACGAGTCCTACGCCGGTGAACCTCGCGAATCGAGGATGATCGTTACCGGTCCGTCGTTCACCAAACGTACTTGCATGTCGGCAGCGAATTGGCCGGTGGCGACCGGCACACCAGCAGACAAAACAAGGTCGCAGAACTCCGTATACAAAAGCCGAGCCTGATCGGGCGGGGCGGCGCCAATGAAACTGGGCCGCTTGCCTTTGCGCACGTCGGCCAGCAAGGTGAACTGGCTGATGATCAACGCTGCGCCGCCGATGTCTTGCAAGCTGAGATTCATCTTGCCATCCGCGTCACCGAAAATGCGCAGGCCGATGATCTTGTCGCACATGTAACGTACATCCGGAGACGAATCGCCCGTCTGAACGCCCAGCAAGACAACGAGACCTCGCTCGATGCGACCGATGATTTGGTCGTCGACGGTGACGTCAGCCGAAGTGACACGTTGGACCACGGCGCGCATATGCCCTCCCCTACCCTGCAGCGATTTGCAGTTAATGCTTAAGCTCGATAACAAAGCACGTCGATAGGCGTTCCTGTTAGAATGACCGCTCGACCTCCGAGAAGATATTACACAATCTAGTCTGATGTAGGCGCTGGATACGACGATGCCTTTCTACTTTACATGTCCCTATTGTTTGCATAAGACCCTGGTCAGCGAG
>JADLDX010000696.1 GCA_020846515.1 Pirellulaceae bacterium | reverse complement strand
TTCCGAGCTTCGGTCTTTTCAGCGTCATTCTTGCCCTGCCGCAATTGCTTGAGCACCTCCCTGAGCTCGATTGTCTCAGCGTTATCTTCTGGGGAGGGCACCCACTGATGCACGGTCCTGCCATCGTAGTAGCCCTGCATGGCAACACCAGGTGGTGAAACATTTGGCCATGAGCCCGCGTAGCCATTTGGGGTCGCCGGGCGAGCCGTGTAAGGACTGGTACCGCTGGGGTACGTTGGTTCCTGTGGTAAGGTCCCGGGTAACCGCGCACCCAATTTCCCTGGAACGTAATAATACCCAGCGGCCGGATAGGCCGCATTGGGATCTACGCGCTGACCGGGCGCAGCAGCTGCTTGTTGCCCTTGTGGTAATCCAGATGTCGCCCCAGTTGATGGACTGGTCACTCGCGACCGCGAGTTGCCCGTTGGGGATGTCGGTCGAGTAGATGGTTGCGTAGTTGATCGCGTAGTTGGTTGAGATGGTGGTAGAGAAGGTGGTAATGAAGGATTCGTGTCATTTAAGAACGACCCTTCGTCATCGTTATCCTTCAGCTCGTTTTTCGGGGTTGGCGTCGCAGCTTGTTGGGGCAGCGTATCGCCGGGGCTATCATCTTGAGTCTGTGCCCACAGGGAAGTTCCCACCAGGGCCACGCCCGCTATCAACACCCACAATTGTTTACGCATCAACTAATTCCTTTCGCAAAAAATATTAACAAGCAGTGGTTAATCCAACGCTACGCCTCCACCGTCTGGCGACGGGTGGCTACGGTTCGGCTTCCACCGTCTGGCGACGGTGACTACGGCTGTGCGCGGCCGCCTCGCGGAGCGAAGCGGCTACAAAGCGGCTACAGGGGTGGCGGGAGACTGAGCGTATCGGCCTTCAGTTCCCGATTCAGCACCGACGCCTCGATCTCTAGCAGGTTCATATCCGCATCGGCGGCTTGATAGATCTCTCTCAACCAATGCCTCATCGCATCCTGCTCAACCGGATCATTCAGCTTCGTCAACTCGTCATCCAATTCCGACAGCGATTGATACCAAGGATCACTCAGCAGCGTCTTTTGAAGTTGGAAGGTTGGTTCGGGCGATGCCAGGGCTGAATAATTCATGGGCGGCAAGCGCGCCGGGCCGGTCGCCTGGGATACGCGGCCTGCTTGTGCGAAATGCTGCCAAACCCTCGGAAGACCGATCGCTAAACAGAGCACGACGGCCGCTGCGAAACCAACTTGCCCCACGCGAGACTTACGCGCCATGGGCCAACGCTTGACGCTCAGTAGCTGGCCATGCTTGAACGGGCCATGCTTGAACCAGCTATGCTTGAGTTGCCCACTCTTGAGCGATTGCAGCACGGACATCAAATCCGTTTCCACAGCCTGCGCCGAGGGGTAACGCTGATCAGCTTTTTTTGAAAGCAAGCGATCGATGATTTTCGCTAGCGCTACCGGAACCTGGCCGTTGATCTCGCGCACGTTTGCGTGCGTCTCATGGCAGATGCGGTTGAGCACACCCATGGCCGTGGCGGCTCGAAACGGCGGTCGACCGGTCAGCATGAACCAGAGTACACAGCCTAAACTGAACAAGTCGCTGCGAAAATCAACGGCGTCACCGCCGGCCTGCTCGGGCGACATATAGTGCGGTGTGCCAGCCACGATACCTGTGCGCGTCAAACTGGCATCATCCACCGTGCGGGCCAACCCGAAGTCTGACAACACGACGCGCATGGCCCCTTCTTCCAACAAGATATTGGCTGGCTTAACATCGCGATGAACCAAGCCTTGCGCATGGGCTGCGGCCAGACCGGCCGCCGTTTGCTGACCAATTCGTAGAACTTCATCAATCGGCAACGGCCCATGATCATCCACATGACTCTGAAGGGATGGGCCATTGATGTAGCTCATCACCAAATAGGGAGGTCTATCGCCGGTTTCAACGTTATGGATGGGGATGACATGCGGATGAATCACCGCCGCAGTGGCCTGAGCTTCGCGAGCAAAACGTTTGCGAGCCGCCGCGCTATGGGCCAGATGGGGCGCCAACACTTTAATGGCTACCGCTCGATGCAACTCGGCATCAAAGCCCTTCAGCACCAGCCCCATGCCGCCAGCGCCGATGACCCGCTCCACGTCATATCGCCCCAGCTTACCCAAATACGGTTTGCCCGACGGCTGGTCGCCCAGTTGAGCATTGGATTGATCATCTGTTCGATTTTCCGATCGATCTTCCGTCGCGCTCGGTGCAGGCTTGGGCTGCGGTGGGCCTAGAAAATCCAAGGATATGGCATCAATTTCGACGTCTGCCGCCAATACATCGCTGGCCAGGTTCTCAATCACCGTCCACGGCTCATCGCTCTCAACATCCAGAGAATCCAGATCCTGTTGACGGAGTTGGTGTACCAGTTCGGTTGTCCACTTACCCGCCCCGGTTAACTTTTCCAATCGAGCCTGGCAATGCTGACATCGCTCGACATGACTGGCGATATGGACGGTGTCGCGCGACGCCTCGTCGTCTGCCAGTAGACTTCGCAATTGTTTATCGGTGGAGTGCATCTTCGGCCTCCAAAAGTTGAACGACTTCGCGCAATCGAGCGACCACGCGGGAGCGCGCGATGTAAACGGCTCCAATACTCATCTTCAATGTTTTCGCTACTTGCTGGCAGGGTATCTCATCCACCATACTCAGGCGAAAGGCTTCCCAGGTTTGCGGCAACACGGCCTTCCTGACGCGCTCAGCGGCCAATTCGAACACGACTTGCCGATACTCCTGGTCGATCAATGACTCCTGGCTGTCATCAGCGCCAGACGGATTGGGCAATTCTTGGTGCAGTTTCACAAAGTTGGATGTGCCGCCCACCGAACGCTCGCGAGCTCGAGCCGTGACTTGTTTGATGAGTTGATTGCGGGCAATGCGAAACAGCCAAGCGCGAAACGTACCCCGCGACGGGTCGGGTTGCCAGCGGCCAACCGATCCGGCCACCGCTACAAAGACTCTTTGAACCAACTCATGTGCATCGGAATCCTGCAGCCTGCGGCTACGAGCGAATCGCATGATCAGCGGCTCGTAAAGCTCAACGAACTCCCGCCAGGCAGTTCCATCAGCGGAACGCGGAAGTCGGAGTATCAAGCTGATCCTGGTATCGGGCACTTCTGGCATGCTTATGTTCATCGTTCCATCGCTTGAATCTTCGACCACTTTACCATGCTCGCCGCCACCGGCCCTCCCCCAAGCGCAGAGCTTTTTAGCGGTACGGCGCGAGCCGTCCGGTTCTTCAACGGCTGCTTAGCGGTACGGCGCAGGCCGTCCGGTTCTTCAACGGAACTTCTAGTTAATTGCTCGCGCCGATACGCTCCAAAGCGAGTGCCATTAGGTGTCGCCCAGCGCAACTAGGGAGCGGGAAGGCCACGTTCCAAAGTGGACCCCCTCCGAATCTCGCTGCAGGCCCGATGGGAAGGTGGCATTTTTTTCTGCTTCCACTCGTCTGTGCTTGCGCAGCCGACTTAGGACGGGCGTCGCCCATATCCTCTCTGATCTAGTACTCCTTTTGGAAATCAGTTCCTTTCTTCGACGCCCAAAAAAATTCACAAAAAAGCAGAAAACATGGGCAGGAGTCCCGCTTAACGGTGTTTGATTCGCCGCTCGGGCCGAACGCGTCGGCCTAGCCGCGCGTCAGCAGGGTATGGGAGCAGCCTTGGGAGAAGAGTATTGGTCAGCCGTCGCGGCCGTCGAGCAATTCACGCCGCCCGACAGTCATGTGCTGTTGCTGTTTGAGCATCGCAGTTTCTACATACCTAGACGATGTACGCTTGGCACACCCTTCTTTCAATCTGCGATGTTCACACCGCCGGAAGA
>JADLDX010000695.1 GCA_020846515.1 Pirellulaceae bacterium | reverse complement strand
TCATCCGCCAAATCAGCGGCCGACGCATAACGCCGACGAGGATCTTTCTGCAAACACTTCAAACAGATCGTTTCCAGGTCGCGTGGAATACGAGCTCGCGCCGACGAAGACAACGCAGTGGGTAATGCGGGTTCCTGAGTCGTGATTTGACGGAGCGTTTCGAGTTGGGTGTCGGCGGAGAATGGAGTTTGACCAGTCAACATTTCATAGAGGATGATGCCCAGCGAATAGACATCGGTGGCCGCCGAGACGGTTTGGTCACTGCTGCCGATCGATTCGGGGGCCATGTATTGCAGTGTGCCGACCAGTCCACCGGATCGCGAACAGTCCTGGCGACCCTCCATCAGTTGCTTGGCCAGGCCGAAGTCAGCCACCTTGGGGTTGCCATGATCATCCAGCAAAACATTGCAGGGTTTCAGATCGCGGTGAATGACTCCGCTTTGATGAGCAAAATGCACTGCCCTGGCCACTGTCAGCAGCAAGCTGGCCGCTTCGCGCGGGGCGGGCAAGCCAGCCTTTAGTCGCGAATCAAGATTACCGCCCTTGATCAATTCCATCGAGAGGTAGGGGCATTGTTGATGCGCACCCACCTCATATATCTGCACAATGTTGGGATGTTGTAGCTTGGCCGTCGAGTGAGCTTCGGCTTGAAAACGAACCATCTCCCGCGGACTGGCAAATTCGCCTGAGAGGATCATCTTTAAGGCGACATCGCGCTGCAAGTTCAGTTGACGGGCGCGGTAAACCACGCCCATGCCCCCACGGCCAATCTCCTCCAAGAGCTGATAATTTCCGATGACTCGACCAATCTCGCCCGGAACGGTCTCCGCCCCGCGACGACCTCCGTCAGGCAGATTGGCCATCGCAGGGCCTGTTGACGCAGGGCCTGCTGTCGTACGGTTGGCTGGCGGAGCACCGTGACGGCTTTCGTCAGTGGAATGGGCTGTCGAACCAGCTAGAGAAATCGATTGCCATTTCGAGCCGGTGGCTTGAACCGTTTCCGTTTCACAAAGTTGTCGATGGACCTCCAACAACTGATGCAAGTCGTTGGTCCACTGAGGGAAGCGGCGAAACCAGTCCTCGCTGGGATACTGACATCCCAGCTCTTCCCGCACCACATACTCGGTGTAGATCAACTCCAGCGCCAGCTCACTGTGCTGGCCCAGCTCGGGTATCCGGCTGAAGTAATCCTCGGCCCGGCAAGCGTCGCCCTCGCGCAGGCGCTTACCCAGTTCGCTACAGGCGGTGCGCACGCATTGCTCTAATTGCTCCGACGCCACCAAACCCGCTGACATGGGCCGCTCGTTAATAGTTTTAGTAATCTGGGAAGTCATGATGTCTGGCCAGACACCTCGATATATGTAATTGCCATAGGACCTCCCAAGTGTTACAGTATTTTTGTGGCTGATGAATTTTCCCAACTATTGACTCGAGCGCGCGGTGGCGACCGGGACGCACTGACTCGTATCGCCGAGCAGTACGAAGCGAAACTACGTGTCGTGGCTCGAGTTCATCTGGGGCCGGCTCTCCGCCCTTATCTGGATTCGCAAGATCTGGTTCAATCCGTCCATCGTAGTATTATGGTTGGACTGCGCGATGAAAAGTTCGATATTTCCACGCCGGAAAAATTAGTAGCCCTGACCCTGACCATGCTCCGCCGCAAAATTGCTCGGCATTGGCGACGCATGCGTAGGCAAGAACGTCTGGCCAACGGTTCCAATGACCTTGGAGATATCGTTGAATTGCTGGCGTCGCTCAGCACACCCCCGGAAAGTGTGGAAGCCGAAGCTCAGTTCCGTGACTCGATCATGCATCTATGCAGCCACATGGATGCGTTGGAGCGTCAAATCATCGATCTGCGACTGCTCGGTTTCGCCGCCCCCGAAATTGCCCTCCAAGTCGGGCTCTCCTCCGTCAATGTACGCGTTCGCATGACTCGACTTCGCCAACGACTGGCCGCCGCCGGCGTGCTCGACGATTGGCTCTAACCAATAGTCTTCACACTTCTAACTCCAAACTTCACTCTTCCCCTATGGCCACCATCGACGCAGTCGACTTCTTCTATCTCTCCATGCCGCAGGTTCTCGATATTGGCGACGGTAGCCAAGACGCACTACTGGTTCGCGTCAGGGCGGGCGAGTTCGAGGGTTGGGGTGAATGCGAAGCGGCTCCGCTGGTATCCATCGCCAGCCTGGTTTGCCCGATGTCGCATAGCGCTTGCAAACCCGTGCAAGCCTCAGTCTTGGGACAACGTATCGATAGCGTCGAAGACATTCGTCGTATTGGGCACGCCGTGCGCGCCGCGAGCCTCGACTTGCTTCAAGCCGATCACACACTCTCGGGGATCGATATCGCGCTGTGGGATCTGCTGGGCCGACGTTATCAACAACCTGTTTGGCAACTGCTAGGCTATACACAATCCTGCGCCAAGACACCCTACGCCTCGGTGCTCTTCGGCGATTCGCCCGCAGAGACATTGGCCAAAGCCACGCAGATCCGCGCGAAAGGTTTTATCGCGGCCAAGTTTGGTTGGGGACCGTTTGGGACGACCAACCTGGCCGACGATTCTGCACAACTACTCGCTGCTCGTGAAGGCTTGGGAGCCGAAGGAATTCTGCTAGTTGATGCGGGCACGGTCTGGAACACCGACCTTAGCGCCGCTCGCCAACGCCTGGCTATTCTGAAAGCAGTCAACGCGACTTGGCTGGAAGAGCCATTCGTGTCTGGCGCTCTGGCGGAGTATCGAGCCCTGTCGCAAGAAAGCGGCTCAGTGCGCATGGCCGGTGGCGAAGGCTGTCATAATTTTCATATGGCCCAGCATATGATTGATCATGCAGGCCTGGGGTATGTGCAGATCGACGCAGGACGCATTGGCGGCATCAGTATCGCCAAAGATGTTGCCGACTATGCCGCTGCGAAAGGTGTGACCTATGTGAATCACACTTTCACTTCCAATCTAGCGCTGTCGGCCTCGCTCCAACCCTTTGCCGGTCTGGCTGAGCATGTGATCTGTGAGTATCCCACCGAATTGAAATCGCTGGCCACAGATATGACGATCAATCATATAACGCCCGATCAGAACGGCCAGATCGCTGCTCCCAACGCGCCGGGACTGGGCATCGATATCGATACTCGAGGTATCCAGCGCTATCTTATCGACACCGAAATCAAAGTGGGCGGCAAAATGCTCTATAAAACTCCCGAGCTCTGATCAGCCGCCGGGCGCTAGCCCACGGTTTCTTCCGCACCACGTCAGTTGTTGGCTATAGCCCCTGGTAAAGTCAGGTACGCCTACGGCTGACTGTTAAACGATTTGTGGATATCAGCCGCTGGGCGCTAGCCCACGGTTACTTCAGCACCACATCAGTTGCTGGCCATA
>JADLDX010000694.1 GCA_020846515.1 Pirellulaceae bacterium | reverse complement strand
CGTCATTTGCCAGCCAAGAGTTTCGGCGGCGCCCACGGGGGGGATCAAATCGCAGCCCAGTGGGATGTGGGCAGTCGAAACATTGAATTTGTTAAGAAGTTCCTGGACATCGAACAGATTCCGATCGTCGCCCAGCATGTCGGCGGTCATCTGGCAAGACAGCTACGCTTTATGCCTACAAATGGAAAAGTCTTTTTGCAGTTGATGGACGAGCAAGCGTCGGTTCAGGTTGACCATCGACAACGGCAAGTCGGCTCGCGCGTCGCCTTAGAGACGTTGCGCAGGCGTGAAGAAGCGGTCACCCTATTTTGAGCTGCCTGAGTTGTTTTGAGCTGTCTGAGCTGTGCTAAGTCATTTAGTCGAGGCGTTGCGTCAGGCTCGTGGCGCACACCGAAAATTATGGACGTCGATCTTTTTCCAGACATCGCCGACCACATATGGATCGCTAGCCAGCCAAGCGTCCAGCTCTGCCCGCTCGGCGAACTCGACTACGCAGGACGATCCGATCATGCCACCCTGCTCGTTGAGAATGGCACCACCTTCCTTCATGCGTCCATCGGCAAACATCTTGGCTGCACAGGCCAAGTGAGCTGCTCGCGCCGCCTGCCGGCGCTGCGGCGCTTCGGAGTCGGTGCCGTCCCAAGCAATCACTAAATACTGGGGCATGGTTTGAGTTTCTCTCGTTTTAATACAAGTGATCTGTAGACGAATCGCTCCGCGACTCGTCATTCCCTTAGCCAAGTTTCGAAATTCTTTGTCGATACGAATTTCTTAGGCCGAGTCGCGGAGCGATTCGGCTACTATTTACCGATCAAGTGCTGCTTGACAAACATGATGGTGGCATAGAACTGAAAGTCAGCATTGTTCTTTTTACGGAAACCGTGACCTTCATCGCGCGCCATCAGGTACCAGATAGGTCCACCGCCGGCTTTGACTTTGGCTACCATTTGCTCGGCTTCACTAAGAGGTACACGTGGATCGTTACCGCCTTGCACCACAAACAGTGGCTTGGTGATCTTCCCGGCTTGATTTAATGGCGCTGTTTCGTCGAAGAACTTGGCGATTTCTGTTACTCGTTCGTCACCGTACTCGACGCGACGTAGATCTCGTCGGTAACTCTCGGTGTTTTTCAAGAACGTACCAAAGTGTGATATGCCGACCACGTCCAATGAACAAGCCAGGCGGTCATTGTACGTCGTTGCACACGCCAACGTCATGTAGCCACCGTAGCTACCGCCAGTGACCATCACGCGACTGGCATCCAATCGCGGGTCCGTGGCAATATGATCCAGCAGCGCGCCAATATCTTTGACAGAGTCGAGTCGCTTTAAACCGTTGTCTAGTTGCAGGTATGATTTTCCATAGCCGTCCGAACCGCGAACATTGGGATAGATGATCGCGACGCCCAGTTCATTCATAAAGTAGTTATTGCGTCCCAAAAAGATTGGCCGCGATTGTCCTTCGGGGCCTCCGTGGATATTTATGATCACTGGTCGTTTACCGGTAAACTTTGCAGGCGGATTATATTGAAAGCCACTGATTTCCAAGCCATCAAAACTTTTCCAACGTATTAGTTCGGGCTCGACGAGTTGGCTAGGCACGAGACCACCGAGTTCACTTTCCGTCCAGCGTGTAACGGCCAGTGTCTTGGCTTCAACCGTGTAGACATCGGCAGTGCTTTGAGCGGAGCTGACCGTCACGGAGAACTCCAAACCATTCTTGTGCCATTCGCCCAGTGCGAAGACGCCCTGCGGTAGACCATTGACGACTTGACGCTGGTCGTTGCTAGTGTCCACTAAATACAGTTTCGACACGCCCGCCTCGTTGGTAACAAACGCCAGCTTCGAGCCATCGGGCGATAGCTCAAAACTCTCTACGTTCCAATTAATGTCGCTGGTAATGGACTTGAACTGCGAGGTTTTGATGTCCCAGCGCCCCAAACGCTGAAATTCGCTATCAATGTCTGCCGTTACCCAGAGCACATTGGGTTGCGTACTGAACTTGGAACTGCCGTAGGCTACTGGACGATCAAGCGGTGTGACGCTTTCCCTTTGACCACTGGCCACATCGACCACGTACAAATTCGATTTGTTTACCGACAGGTACTCCATGATCAGAAGCTTCGTATCGTCCGTTGACCAATCCAGCGGACGCCAACCTACACCATTTAACTCAATCAATAGACGATTGCTTTTCGGCAGGGCTGGATTTATGAGCCACAGATCGCGATCAGCACCATTGCGTTTGGTGGACGCATAAGCCAACTGGTCGCCACTGCGGCTCCAGACAATGGCCCCGTTTTGCGAACGTCCACCATCGGTCAGCAGGGTAGATTTGAATGTGCCACGATCGAAGCGATAGAGTTGTGAAAACTCGTTGCCACCTACGTCCTTGGAGAAGACAAAAGCAAAACCGCGTTTGGGATCAAAACTGGCGCTGCCGACGGGTTCGTCGAAGAAGGTCAATTGCGTACGTGCGCCAAGGGGGCGCTTGACCAAGTGAACCTGCGATGAATTGCCAAATCGCGTGCCGATCAACATGATGCGTTGAGTTGGATGCCAGCTGAGTGCCATGGCCGATCGGGCTTCTGTGTAGCGACGCACTTCATCCACTAAAGAATATGGAATCGGTGGTAAGCCTTCGACCACGAGATTCTCACCCGGTTGAATTGAACGCTCCACCTTGCCAGTCTGCGCGCACAGTCTTTGGCTGTTGGTGGTGCATAGAACCAACTGCACACATGCCCAGGCGACCGCACACACCCAGCTATGACGCTCGAAGAAAATTGCTGAGGGCCATGGCCATGGCCACGACAAATGCTTGGTTCGGAGCATGGAAGTCCTCTGTTCGTTGAGCCGTTTGGAGTTTTGTGGCGTTTAGATTGTCGAAGAAGTGACGTTTACGCGGCGGGTCAATTTCTCTATTGTCGTCGGGGAGTGCGCCGATCGCCTGGCGGCGAAAGGGTCGTACCACGGTTGACGAATTCTAACCAGTAAGAGCCTCATCATGAAATGGTATGGACGTTGGGCCACTTATTTTGGTGCTACACTCTGCCTGATCAATTGTCAGGTATTGTGTTTCAGCCCACCAACGTTTGCTCAAACTGCCAGAACAACGCCGCTTAACTATGGCGGTTGGCAAGCGGTACCCGATAATGCTCAGCGCGCGACCATCCGCGGCGATGTGACAGGGCAGAATTCTGGTCAAGTCAAGCAAGCCTTTTTTCAAGCGCCAGGCTTACCATCACTGCCAAGTATCAACTCACTGCCAGTTAATGACGCGACGAACAACTCTCTGAATGATGCCGCTCAGTCGGTCTTACCCAGTTACGGGGCTGCCGCATTGCCATTGGGTTCGCCTGTTCAACCGGCTGGTGGTCCAGATGCGTTCAATCAATTCTCCAATCCTGGTGGCTACTTACCGCCGACTGATGTAAGGCAAGCCAGCGGCGCTGGCCTACGCGATGCCCAAGTGGGTGCGCAAGCCGTGTTGCCGCCACCGAGTTCCTCTCCGATGCCACCGGCCGGCTATCGGAACGCGGTTTATCAACAAACCAATGCTCAGCCAGGCTATGCGCCTCAGGGGTATCCACAACCCGTCTATGGCAACCCGAACAATTTGCCTCCCGCGCAACTGCGAGATTCTAGCGTCGCTCATCAAAACGCCAATCAAGGGCAGATTCCTGGTGGAGCTCAGGGGCAATATCAGGCACCTGGCCAGTATCAGGCACCTCAGGTGGCGACGGTCGAAAATTCGCGTTTGGTAAGTCCGCCTCCGCGAGTGGGCAATTTTGCGACTTCGCCTTATCGTCCGCCGTTTCGATTGGCGTCGCAGCCCTTGCCTGCTCAAACCGTTCAAGTTCCCAATGGACTGGCTAATCAGCCGGCTAATGTCCCGGTCACTACTGGCCTAGCGCCACAGTATCAGCCGACGGTGGGCATTTATCCGGTTGGCTACGCCCCTGGACAGGCGGTTCCTAGTTATCAAGCTGGCTACCAGGCGGGACAATATTGTGCGCCATCGATACCGGCTGGCGGTGTGCCGCAGGTAGTGCCCGGCGCTTTCGCACCCCCAACTTTGCCACCGAATTTGACCCCACAGCTTTACTCGCCGGACAATTCTGGTTTCAAGCCCTTATTTTCGCTGGGACAAGAAAACTACAACGTGCAACTAGGACGTGGCATCATCGGCCAACCGACGGTCTACGTGGCTGGCCAACCGGTCCGAAACTTTCTGAGGTATCTGGCGCCCTAATTGATAGGGCCTAACATAGTCCTGACTCCCCGAGACTCTGATAACAGGCTGGGGAGTCGGCGACCGAACTGCTCAGCAGCCTGTCCGGCCTGGCTAAATTGTAGACGAATCGCTCCGCGACTCGTCCTATCTCTGCCGAGCCGCAAGACATTCCACCGTAGCTAGCATGCACGCTGTCCCAGGCTGTTTGGTCGCGGATCAAACATGATGGGGCACTTGGATTATCAGGTAGCAGGCGTGGTGGTGTGGTGGCATCGTGGGGTGGGGTGGTCTCGGGAAGCCGGGCTCGGGGACACACACAATCGTTCATTGCTAGCACACACAAGGACACCCGGGGACACATGCAATGGTCCATTGCTAGCAAAAACAAATTGCCTGTGTCCCCGAGTGTTTTGCTCTCAATCATCGATTGCTAGCACGAGCACCCCGGGGACACAGGCAATCATTGCTAGCACAGCACATTGTCTGTGTCTCTGTGCCCGTTCTGGCTATTGCTATCACCGGTAGCACGGCCATCCGGGGACACAGGCAATGGTTCATTGCTAGCACAAGAGCAGAATGTGTGTCCCCGTGTCCGTCGAATGATGGCATTTCAATTCGACGTGCGTCCCCCATTGCCTGTGTCCGGACACAGGTAATGGTCCATTGCTAGCAAAAATGCATTGCCTGTGTCCCCGAGTCGTTTTCCCGAGTGTTTTTGCAAGCATTGAACTCATACCTTCTCTTGGATCGCCGTCGGTCGCGAGCGAAGCATCTTGGAGCGTCTAGGGAGCAGGTAGTATATGTGGTTCGTTTCTTGTGTCGTGCAGTGGGGTGGGTCGAAGTTGGGCTCGGGGACACACGCAATCGCCCATTGCTAGCAAAAACACATTGCCTGTGTCCCCGCGTGTTTTGCTCCCGGCGCCCGGGGACACACGCAATGGTCCATTGCTAGCAAAAATACATTG
>JADLDX010000693.1 GCA_020846515.1 Pirellulaceae bacterium | reverse complement strand
GACATCATGTGCATTGGCAGGCCAGCGGTGGCGTTTGTGATGGGAATCGTCTCGCCGCAGCCGGTCTACCGAATATCGACACGCTTGGTCCAGTGGGTGACCACCTACACAGCCCCGAAGAATGGGTGGATGTAACCAGTATCCCATTCAAGGCGAGTGTCGTCGTCGAAGTCATTCATCGCTTATCCACTGGGCAAACACCCAACCGAACTCACCCTCGGACTCATGAATAAGCCACCGCTTTCCTCTAGAGAGCATTGGCCGAATAGACGAATTGCTACTAGCGTTTGATCGATTGGGCCTCGCCGATCACGTTCAGCAGCACCGACAGTTCGGGTGGTTTCACGATGTGATAATCAAAGCCGGCCTCGGCTGTGCGACGGCGATCTTCCGCCTGGCCCCAACCGGTCAAAGCCGCCAGGCAGATCTCTTCGTTGGCTGGGTCCGCCCGCAACCGGCGAGCGACTTCGTATCCGTCCATCGCCGGCATGCCAATGTCTAAGAAGACAACATCTGGGCGTGAATCCGCCGCCATTCCCAGCGCCGATTGGCCGCAGTGGGCTACGAAAACGTTGTGTCCCAAGCTCCTCAGGAGCAGCGCCAGGCTATTGGCGGCATCGCGATTATCGTCGACGACTAGAACTCGGCAACCTTGACTGGTCGCGCGACCAGTTTCACCGCTGGCCGGGCCATGGGGCTGGTCGGCTTTTGACTCTTCTGGTTTCGCAAGCGGCATGCGCACGGTGAACTCGCTGCCATGCCCCAAGCCAGCACTGCTGACGCGTACGCTGCCTTCATGCAGTTCGACTAAATTCTTAACCAATGTCAAACCGATACCCAAGCCGCCTTGCGCCCGCGTCGTCGCATGATCAACTTGCATAAATAGGTCAAAAATACCGTGCAACTGGTCGGCATGAATGCCGATACCGTTGTCGCGAATACGAATGACCACACTATTCCCTTCACTGCAGGCCTTAACCTTGATCACGCCCTGGGGTTCTGTGTATTTGGCCGCATTGGTGATTAGGTTGCATAAAATCTGCAACAAACGAATGGGGTCGGCGTAAACGTGCAGATCTTGGTCCACGCATTCCAGATCGAGAGTGTGTTGCTTGGAACGTATTAGGGGTTCCGACGTCTCGACGGCTTGTAGCAACACACTAGTCAAATCGACTCGCTCACGTCGCAACTGAATCTTGCCGCGCATGACGCGCGAGACGTCCAGCAGATCATCGACCAATCTGGTCAGTTGAGACGCCTGTCGCTCGATCATCTCCAACGTTTTGTAGCGGCTATGCTCGTCGCACTGCGGCAGTTTGAGTATTTGTACAGCGTTACAGATGGGTGCCAATGGGTTACGGAGTTCATGAGCCAGCGTTGCCAAGAATTCGTCTTTGCGACGATCGGCTTCGCGGAGCAGGTCCATGGCCTCGCGAAGCTTAGTCACATTCTCATGAGCGATGACCACTCGCGTCGGGCCAGGAGTTTTAAAGCGGGTGACTCGCAGCAAAAACCAGCGTTGTTCCGTGGGCGAATGACAAGGATACTCGAACTCAAACATTTCTCGCTTGCCGGCAATGACATCGCGAATGCCGCTGGCAATGCTGGGGCCGTCACCACATTGGAGCGTCTCACTCTCAAAGGGTGCCAAGTAATTCGACCCGACGCCATAAGCGAAGTAAGAAAAATTATTCTCATCGCCAAACCTTCGCCAGGCTTCGTTCACCTCCAGAATACATCCAGTTTCGTCAAGCACGGCGATGTGACTGGAAAGTGAATCCAGGGAGCACCGCAAAAAACGCTGTGATTCACGCACTTGTTCCTCGCTGAGTCGGCGTTGGGATTCGTCATGAAACACGGTGACAGCCGCGATGACATTTCCCTCGCGATCAGTGATCGGACCAGCGTTAAAACTCAGATGCAATGGTCCACGATGTTGACTGGTCAGCGTTACTTTCTCGTCGTGAATCACTTCGCCACGCAATGCACGTTGCATGGGCCAATGTCCCGAAGAATATTCACTCCCATCGGCTCGATAGCCATGGCAGCTGTTGGAACTGTAGACTTCGTCGATGGACAGGCCGGTTTGGTAATCAATGCCGGTCACGCGCTGAGCTTCTCGGTTGGTGGTCACTAGTGAACCTGTGGCAGCATCCGCCACGACAATACCGACTGGTACCTGACCGAGAACTGCTTCGATAAACGCGCTCTTCTCAGCTAACTCACTGAGTAGTTGAAGTCGATCGACTTCCAGTCTGCGTTGCTCGGTGATGTGTTGGGCCGCGCCCACCAGGCCTGTCACTTCGCCGGTCGGGGATCGCTGTGGCTGTGTCAAGTAGCGAATCCAACACGTTTGCGATTGACGATTGATGATCCGCAGTTCCGATCGATCCGGCGTGCCCGCGATGGCTAGTTGCAGTGTGCGCACGGCAATGGAGACGTCATCCGGATGCAGGATACTTTGCCAACCGCCGCGCTCCTGCACTTGCTCCAATGTGTAACCCGTAATCGAGACAAAGCCTGGCGAAACATAATCCAGCTTTCCATCCTGACCGTTCAGCGCCAGACGAAAGGTGAAATCAGAAGTTAGCTCCGTTACCAATCGGTGAAAGGCGTCACTGCGTTCCAGTTGAGTAGCGGTGCGATTGAGACTACGTTCAACCAGCAATTTTTCTTCGAGTGCTCGAACGACTTCCGCGGTCCTCTGCTCCGCCCGACATACGGCTCGACGCATAAACCCACAAACGGTGGCCATGCCTACCGTGACCACCAGATAGGCCAGCAATCCCGCTTGGCTTTCCACGTCCGATACCGACAACCAGCCCTCAGGGTTCAAGACAAGAACTATCAACGCGACCGCTCCGCTGAGCGCGGTCACCAGTCCTGGACCAAAGCCTCCATACCAACCCGATATCATCACTGCCACGATCATGGTGGCAAACGGGAACCCATCTCCAAAGGTTGGCTCAAAGAAAACGCCGACCGAGATCGCCACGAGCATAGATGCGACGGCGATAACATAGTGAGCTATAACAAAGTGCGCTGTAAGACTTCGGCAGGCCAGCATCGCGTTTCCAATCTTACGCAGACCAGCAGCGGACTCATCGCCCAAACATCGATGGTCTTCGAAGCAGAATTCCTTAAGGCCCGACGACCATTATAGCACAAGTATTGAGATGGAAATGCTGATCTCAGCTGTCCCTGCCACCCTACCGCCCAGACGTCATCCGGTTGACGTTATTTGATGGAACAGTCCAGCCGGTTCTGCCAGCGGCTGGACGACCTGCGCGGCCGCCCTGCAGGCGGTACCGCGTTCACCGAGGAGTGCGGGCGCGTTGTTCGCACAGCAGAATGCGCAGTGGCTGGCAAGCCACATTCAACGTGATATCGTTAACCGGATGAGCATGAGCTAGTCGAAAGTTATCGGCGCCTGTGGTCACACTGGGCAACAAGAGGTAGGACGGACCGGGCACCTGACTCTTGATATTGCCACCGATCATGTTGGTGATCTCGGCCATGGCATCTTGTATGTCGGCTGCCGTAAGTTCGTCGTCCTCCAGGCAAAGCATGCGTGCGGCCGCATTACGTGCGAAGTCTTCGGTAGTTTGCAGCACGACCGCACCTTGCCACGTACCAATGATCTGAATACAGCCAGTGACGTGAGTGGGATGCGCCGGGGCGAGGACTAAATCAAGAGTCGATTCCACTTTGACCATGGTATCGAGCACATTTTGAGCAATCGAGAATATTTCTTCGCTAGATGGTAACACAAGCGTGGCTCCGAATATTGGACGAACAGAGGTGGTGATCCGCGCGATTGGCCTCTAGCCGAATGACTATCGCGCTGTTCTGGTTGCTAATCGTGACTGAATTGGTTTGCGGGCGTCATCGCCTGCCAAGTACATGCTTCTGAAAGACACGCTGCGTCAACATGGCTTACCGATGCGATAACATGTCGCTTTGCCAACGGTCACTCTGTCGAACGCCGAGTCGAGATTCATAGTGGTTTCAGCACCGCCCAAGAACATGTAGCCATCAGGCCTCAAGACTTGCCGAGCCTTACCCAGAATCTCTTTCTTCGTTTCGGGCGAGAAATAGATCAACACATTGCGGAGAAAGATCACATCCATGGGTGGTAACACTGGCCAGGCTTCGACCAAATTGATTTCGCAGAACTCGACCATGTTCCGGATTTCGTCTTTGACCTGCCAGGTCAAACCACTTTTCTGAAAGTACTTCAGCAGCATGGGCAGCGGCAGACCGCGATTGACCTCTGTTTGATTGAAGATACCCTGCCGGGCCTTGGCTAGAATCTGAGTGGACAGATCGCTAGCGATCAGGCGGACCTTCCAACCTGTCAGTTGTGGGAAGTGTTCGCGCAGAATCATCGCGATGGTATACACTTCCTGACCGCTGGAGCAGGCATTGGACCAGATCGACAATGTGCGTTCCCGCGCACGATTGTTGATTAATTCGGGCAAGATCGAAGTCTTCAGGGCTTCAAACGGATGCAGGTCCCGAAAGAAACTGGTCTCGTTCGTCGTCATCGCTTCAACGACTTTGCGTGTCAGTGCCTGGGCACCTGGACGGCGCAAGGCGTCGACCAATTCATCTACGGAATGCAAGCCTTGCTCGCGGGCCACAGGTGACAAGCGAGATTCGACCAGGTAGGACTTACCTGGTTCCAGGACGATGGCCGAACGTTCGCGCACCAAGTCGCTGATGAATGTAAAAGAACTGCCCGTGAGGGTGGCTGTTGCGGTAGTCATGTTAGGCTTTCACCATTTCCCTGGAGCGATTGATCCGACCCACATCTGTTTCGCGAATCAGTTCAAAGGCTATTTGATCCAGTGGTACAACTTTGTCGGCCAGCCCAGCGCCGACCACGGCACCGGGCATCCCCCAGACCACTGAACTCTTTTCGTCCTGGGCTATGATGCGACCGCCGGCATCTCGCATGACTTCTGCACCACGAGCACCATCCTGTCCCATACCCGTCAGTACGACGCCCAGCGTGTGTTCGCCATAAACCTCTGCTACTGAACGAAACAGGACATCGACCGCTGGCCGACATGAGTTCTCTGGAGGTTGCTGGTGCGTATCGATGCGCACCTTTGGACCGTCACGGCGAACGATCATGTGATGATCGCCCGGGGCAATCCACACACCACCCGGCGATAACGCGTCCCCACGCATACCTTCGAAAACATCCAGTTCGGACAATTGATGCAGTCGATCGGCCAGATGTTTGGTGAAGATTGGCGGCATATGCTGAACAATAACCACCGGCACTGGCAAATTGCCTGGCAGTTTAGTCAAGACAGTTTGCAAGGCGCTGGGACCGCCAGTCGACACGCCGATGGCGATGCAGTCGATGCGTGCGTTGCGGAGAGCCACCGATTTCACAGCCCGGCTGCCGGGTTCATTTTGTTTGGTGACCAATGGGGCCATCGGTGCCGCGCTCCATGGACAAAACGCTTTAATCTTCGGCACCAACTCATTCCGCACATTCTGTAATGCGGCAGTCACACTACCTACGTTGGCCGGTTTGGTTACGTAGTCGTTGGCTCCCTTGGCCAATGCGTCCAGCGTCGCTTCCGCACCGCGTTGGGTCAGCGTACTGAACATGATCACCGGCAACTTGGGATACAACTTGCGCAGTTCTACCAAGGTAGTGATGCCATCCATTTCAGGCATCTCCATGTCCAAGGTGATCACATCTGGGTTGATTTGTGGAATCTTCGCTAAGGCGATACGACCATTGGGCGCGGTGGCCGCCACTTCAACAGCTGGATCCGAACTGAGTGCATCTGTTAACAGACGCCGAATGACGGTCGAATCATCGACCACCAAAACACGAACCTTGCGCATGATCAGACTCCGATTCCCAGCAGTTGTAATTTGTCGTGAATTGTCTGTTTATCAAACGGCTTCATGACATACTCATTAACGCCCGCCATGAAGGCGAGGGCCATGCGTTCCATTTCTGTTTCTGTGGTGACCATCATCAAAGGCAAATCTGCATAAAGTGGATTGGCCCGTACCGCCTTGATGAACTCCAAGCCGTTCATCTCAGGCATGTTCCAATCGACTAGCACCACGTCGGGCGCGCCATGTTGTTCGAGACATTCGAGAGCCTGCAATCCGTTGCCGGCTTCCAACGCTTCGAAATTCAGTTGCTTCATGATGTCGCTAATAATACGGCGTATCGCACGCG
>JADLDX010000692.1 GCA_020846515.1 Pirellulaceae bacterium | reverse complement strand
CGGCTGACTGTTAAACGCAATACCGTTCAATGAAGGGCGTTTTCACGTAGGCGAGTCTCTCCGAGACTCGCGAATTTCACCAAAAGGCTCAGGACTCGCGTCTCGGAGAGACGCGGCTACGTGCTTCCCCCCTTGTCGAGGGCGCTACACTAAGGAGTACCCGGAACGGGCTCACTTGGTATCCTGTTAGGGATACGCAGGGCCATTGTTCCCTCACTCCACCCCCTAGACTGTCAGAGCCATTCGATGCGGTGCTCCAATCAACTGCCAAATCAAGTTAACTCTTCCTGCCAATTCTCCCTCTATCTCTTCAGCCTTCGGGTTGCACGAGTTGGACTGCTAGCATTCTCTGTTAGCCTTTTGGGCTGTGAGGCTCGCCAACCCGACGCAGCCAGTCAGGCGTCGCGTGCGTCGGTTCAGGCACCTGCCCAGCCTGACGATGCCCAGGCCGTGGCCATGCTGGAAAAAGCCGGTGCAAAACTGAAAAAAGGCTCAGCTGGGAATATTGAGCAAGTGGATCTGCAGGAGGCAGGTGGCGGCAATTTGGAGCTCTTTACCGCTGTCGCCAAACTGCCCGGAGTGCGGGCGGTCATCTGCACCGGTCCGGATGTGACCAACGAGGCGGTAGCCGCGCTCAAAAATCACACGCGTCTGGAACGCCTGGCGGCCGTCGATCGCAGCGCTATCGGCGATGCCGGCATCGAAGCCCTGGCATCGATCCCGACGCTCATGGATCTAACGCTCGAACGCTCGGAAATCACTGACGGCGCGTATGCCCATTTGGCTAAGATCAAAAAGTTAAAATACCTTCGTGCCAACCTGACCAAGACGACCGACGCGGGCATCAAACAATTGGCCGCCGCGACTCAGTTGGAATTGCTCGACTTGCGCGACTGCACGGGCATCAGCGATGAAGGCCTGCAATCGCTCGAGAAGCTGACCAAAATGCGCAGTCTGAAACTCTGGGGCCGTCAAATCACCGATGCAAGTTTATCGGTGATGGGCAAGATGACGAATCTAACTTCGCTGGGTCTACAAGATACTGCGGTTACCGGCGCCGGTGGTGCACTTTCGTCGCTGACCAAGCTAGTCGACTTGGATGCTTTTCGTTCAACCTTCGGCGATGAAGGCATCAAGTCGGTCGTGGACGCGAAAGGCTTGAAGGTCCTTAAGCTGCGCGATTGCCAGGTGACGGCCGATGGTTTGAAAGTGCTGAGCGGCTTTACGAATCTAGAGCGTTTGGATTTGAGCGAGTCGCAGGCAGATGACTCGACGCTCGAGACCATTGCCGGATTGACCAAGCTGGTTGAATTGGAGCTGTGGTTGTCGCGTGTCAGCGACGCAGGCTTGGCGAACATCGTCAAATTGCCATTGAAGTCACTGACGGTCGAAGATGTTTACGATATCAGCGACGCTGGTATGGAGCACATCGGCCAAATAAAGAGTTTGGAGTCTTTAACCTTGAGCAAGACCGGTGTTACCGATGAAGGTTTGGCCAAGTTATATGGTCTTGAGAATCTGCAAGTGCTGTACCTGGACAACACGGTTGTCAGTAAGGCAGGCGTCGAAGCGCTTAAGGCCAAGCTGCCCAAGCTGACGAAAGTGTCTTATTAGGTGAGTGATAGGCTGCTATTGGTCACCTGCGGTCGCGATGCGTCCTAAGGCGGGAACTTTGCCAAACATTGTGTGAGAACGGATGCGCGAGCTATGAACCTCTCAGAATTGGATCTGGATTCGGCGCTAGCGCACTTCGGCCTGACTTCCTTTCGACCTGGGCAGCGCGAAGTCATCTCGGCGATCGTGTCTGGCAATGACTGCATGTGCGTCATGCCTACCGGCGGTGGCAAAAGTTTATGTTATCAATTGCCCGCGGTGATTCGACCCGGCCTGACGATCGTCGTGTCACCACTGATTGCACTGATGAAGGATCAGGTGGATGCCTTGGGGCAGAAGGGGATCCCGGCGGCGCTGATCAATAGTACGCTTTCGCTAGGTGAACAAGCGCAGCGACTGCAGGATGTGGCCTCAGGCAAATACAAATTGGTCTACGTGGCTCCGGAACGGCTGCGCAGCAATCGATTCTTGGATGCGATTCGAGCCACCCCCATTCAGTTATTGGCCATCGATGAAGCCCACTGTATCAGTCAGTGGGGACATGACTTTAGGCCGGACTACGCGCGGTTGGGTCGGTTCCGCGAGTGGCTGGGCGATGTGCAAACCGTGGCCCTGACGGCTACGGCTACGCCTCGTGTGCGCGAAGACATTGTGCAGGTGTTGCGTCTGCGCCGTCCCAAGCAATTCATGAGCGGCTTTGCGCGACCCAATCTGGATTTGGGTGTCGTGCAAAGGCAGACCGACCGCGAGAAGGACGAGCAACTGGAGCAGTATCTTAAGCGCGAGCCGGGCTCGGGCATCATCTACGCGGCCACTCGCAAACGCTGTGATTCGCTAGTCGAGATGATCCAAAAGAAACTGAAGGTTCCGGTTGGTGCCTACCATGCCGGCATGTTGCCTGAGCAGCGCCGCGCCATTCAAGAACGCTTTATGAAAAACGAGCTGCGGATCATTGTCGCCACCAATGCCTTTGGCATGGGCATTGACAAACCTGATCTGCGTTTCGTCATTCACTACAACATACCGGGCTCTCTGGAGGCTTACTACCAAGAAGCAGGACGCGCCGGACGCGATGGTCGCCAGTCGCAATGCGTGCTGCTCTATTCGTTCCAAGATCGGTATATCCAAGAATTTTTCATAGACAACAACTATCCACCGCGCGAAGTGATCGAAGCGGTCTACGATTTTTTGTGCGAGCGTGAAGAAGACCCCATCGAACTGACGCATGAACAGATCCGCGATGCGCTGGGCTTGAGCATTTCCGGCGAAGCGATCGGCAGCAGTTTACAGATCTTGGCGCGCACCGATGTGATCGAGCGTTTGGAGACTGGCGGTGGACTGGCCAAGATCCGTATCGATAGTGAATTGCCGACACTGGTCGATATGCTACCCAAAGATGCCACCGTCAAACGCAAAGTCATGCGGGCGATAGAGCACATGATTGGGGCTCGCCGCGGTGAAGATGTCTTCGTGCATCCACGCTGGTTGATGCAAGAGTTGCAAATGGATCGCGATAACATGAATCGCAATCTGCGTGAGTTGGCCGCCAAGTTGCCGCCGGTTGATTATGTACCACCATTCCGCGGACGAGCCACGCATTTTCTCAAACGCGACGTGCCCTTTAAAGATCTGGAAATCGACTTTGCCGCGTTGGCCAAACGCAAAGAAGCAGAATACGAACGGCTCAATCAAGTCGTGCGCTACGCGCAAACGCCACGTTGTCGACAAGCTGCCATACTCGACTATTTTGGCGATACGGATGCCGCCGATTGCGGTCACTGCGATCGATGCTTGGGCGCGCAAGGTTGGCCGCATCTAGCACAGCGCATGCGCGGCGGAGGGACCTCTGCCGATTCATCTCCAACCACAATGACCGAGACCGCGTCGCCATTGACAGAAGTCGGCTGGATCCCCAAACGCGATTCCGAACTGGCCGATAGCCGTACCGAAGCCAAAGCGACGAACAAAGCTGAGAAGAAGGGCTCTGCGAAAGCTGAAAAGAAAACGACGGCTTCAGAGCCTAAGCGTTCGGATCTGCAGCCGGCTGCTTCAAACGAACCACGACCAGGTGGCCTCCCGCATAGTAGTGCAAGTGAGCTGCGTTCGAGTGAGCCTGATTCGAGGCGCGAGTCTGGACTGGCCGATGGTGAGTTGGGCAGCGCAGAGTTGGGCCAAGAGTTGGGTCATGGAGAGAGTTTGTTGCTTGTCCCGCTGGCTCTACGCCCGCTGCTGATTGAGACCATTGCGGCTATTGATCGCACGCATGGTCGTTTGGGCAAGATCTTGGTTGGTCAGTTCTTGTGTGGTTCCAATAATGCCAAAGTACAAAAACTGCGCCTGCATCGCTTGACCGGTTTTGGATTGTTGGAAAGCCTGCGTCAGAGCGATGCCATGGAGTTGATCGACGCTCTACAAAATTTGGGACTGCTTCAGCAGCAAGAGGTCAATCGTCATCGACCAACGATCAGTTTGTCGGACGATGTGCGGAGCGGCAAAGTCAATCGCGTGACCGTCCTGCAACACATGCGGTTAACAGCGGGCTTGATCAAGCGGTTGACCGAGGTAGCCAAGCGAGCCAGTGAACCGACCGGTTCGCAGTCCACGATGCCTGCTGGAACACATTTACCTCAAGGGACGCTGTCGCCCGGTGGGACATTGGATTTTGGCCAGCCCCCGAGTGGCTCAGCGGCCACTGGCTCCAACTCCAACTCATCGCTTGCCAATCGGAGCCACGACCAGAGCTCAAGTTCGGCGTCTATGCCTGCAACAAACTTGACGACCAGGCAGACGCCAAACTTAACGCCAACCCAAGTGCCGACCGCGGTGGCCAGCCCGAACGCGGTGGCCAGTCCGCGGGATGTGCCGGTGGCTGCCGATGATTGGTCGTGGACTTGGCAATTACTGGTCGATGGGTACGGCTGGGGTGAAGTGATGGCCATTCGTCGTCGGAGTGACTTGGAAGTGGCCGCTGATTTGCAGTTAGCCTTGCGTCAGAACAAAACGGTCCAGAGGCAGTGGTTGGTTGCCCGCGAGCCACAGGACGGGCCACACTCCCCCACCCCTGG
>JADLDX010000691.1 GCA_020846515.1 Pirellulaceae bacterium | reverse complement strand
TCGTGGGGGGAGCTGTCTTCGCGCTGTGGGGATTGGCCAAGGTCATGCCCGGACAATGGTTCAATATCAAAGCCGACCCCAATACGGGTCTGTTGTTCCTGATGTTGGGCGCCTTCATGTTGTTCTTCTGGTTTACCTGGGGCAACATGCTCGACCGCACTACGGTCAATGAACTAGATGATTGCGAAGATCAACTCGAAGCGCTCAAGAAAGAGATTCGCAAGATCGAAACCGATCGCGATGAGTTTGATCGTCGCTTGCCTCCGCACACCGGTTCCTTGGAAGTACGCTTGCGCGATGCGGAAGCCGAACTCTCGACGCTGGAAACCTTGTTGCCACTGCAACATAATCATCAAGCCGCCACCGAACGGCACAAGTCGGCTCGCCGCCGCGCGACCGAAGCGGCCGAGGCCCTGCGACACGCGCGCGGTCAGTGGGAAAAGACTCTCCAGCACCTGGGCATAACTCAATCACTATCGCCCAAGAACATTCGCATCATGGCCGAAGGTTATGATTCGCTGCTGCAAACCCGACGCCGCATGCAAGCTTTGGAAGACGAACTGGATCAACGACGACTGGAATTGGGAGCCATCACCCAACGCGTCGATGGCCTACTGCGTCAGGCCACGGCTACCAAGAAGGCCAGTGACGAAGTCATGCGGGCTACGCGCGAGGGCGCTGCGGCCACCATGTCGACTGCCAACCCAAGTGCCTCAGGCAAAGACCAACGTTCTGATAGCAAGTCAGATCGTGAACGCGATCG
Organism: Pirellulaceae bacterium; assembly: GCA_020846515.1. Taxonomy (GTDB): domain Bacteria; phylum Planctomycetota; class Planctomycetia; order Pirellulales; family Pirellulaceae; genus Aureliella. The sequence goes on along the minus strand of JADLDX010000691.1, from coordinate 7,208 downwards.
TGATCGCCGCTCGGTGGGGCAGTCCGGTTCCCCTAGTGCCAACGCGTTAAGCGGTAGTGGTGCTGGTGGTAACAGCGGGGCCAGTGGTTCTAACGCGGTGCGTGCCGATGCTGACGCAGCCACCCTGGCCCTAGATCAAATCAATCGTTTGACCGCCATGATCAGCGAGCAGGAGCAATACATCCAGCAGCGCAAGGGGCTCAAAGAGGAAGATGCCACGCTAGCCAAACAGATGAGCAGCCTGTCCAAGGCCATCGATCGTTTGCACCGTTCGCATAGCGCCCTGCTAGCGGAAATTGGTTGCGAGAGCGAAGAACAACTACATGAGTTGTTGGATAAGAAGTCCAAGCATGCCAAGTTGTTAGCCCAGCATAGTGAATTCAATGACCGCATTCGCGCGGTCATCGGTGGTGCTGTGGCCTACGATGCCATCGCCAAACACCTGGATGGTCCAAGCGCTGACGAACTGGAGAAACGTTGGGATGCCGTGTTGCAACGCATTGCTCAAGCGGAGAAACGCGTCGAGCAACTGCATGGTCGGCAAGGCGAAATCGGACAAGAGATGAAATCCTTGGCCGCAGACACGCGATTGCCCGACGCCAAACTGGAGTTGGCCTGCGTGGAGAACCAGCTCAAGGCGTGTGCTGCTCATTGGCAGACACTGGCCGCTACTACGCATATGCTCGACAAGGTCTGCGAGGTTTATGAAACCGAGCGGCAACCGGAAACGCTACGTGAAGCCTCTGCGTTCTTGAATCAACTGACCGAGGGCAAGTATCTGCGGGTCTGGACGCCGTTGGGCAAGAATCAGTTGCGGATCGACAATTCGTCCGGCCAGGCCTTGCCACTGGAGGTGCTCTCGCGCGGCACGCGTGAGACTGTGTTTATTGCCCTGCGGCTCTCCCTGGCGGCAGCTTATGCTCGGCGCGGTGTCATGTTGCCGTTGGTACTGGACGATGTGTTCGTGAACTTCGACCGTGCACGCACCCTGGCCGCGGCTCGCGTGCTGCGCGACTTTGCGGCGCTGGGTCATCAGGTAATCATGTTTACCTGCCATGAACACATTATGCGCATCTTTTATGAAATCGGCGTTGAAGTGCGCGTGCTTCCGCCCCAAGGCCGCTCAGGCGAGGCACGCATTTATGTGCCCGAAGTGGCTGCCCCACCCAAGAAGATCGTCGTGGTTGAGCCCGAGCCGCAGCCGGTGCTGGCTCCACCCCCAGCACCGATCAGTCTCCCAGTTGTGGAAACTCCCAAGCTGGAGCCCGTCGTGATCATCGAGCCGATCGTCGAACCGATTGTCGTGGAACAGCCCGTTGTAGTCGACAAGCCCGCGCCGATCAAACCGGTGCCTGCCACGATCGTGCATGTGGTTGAGACGCCAGCTCCTTTACCACCGGCTCCAGCCATCGATTGGCTATGGTATGAGGACGATCTGGAGCCCGAGCATGATCCGCTGTTTGACATGGCCGCTCGCGCCGAGTTGGCCGAGCGACACTCAGTTGATCATCCGTCCATGGACGCAGACCTGGATGGCTGGATCGAATCGGTGGAAGGCATATCCACAGAGCCTGTGCCGCCAAACGTCGAGGACTACTACCGCAGCCGCCCCATTTCGGCTTGAGTAGCCATAGGACGCTTGACTGAGGACGCTTGCCTCCGAGTTGGATTAAAGTGATGCGCGACGCGTGATACCAGCCACATAACCCGGATTCCTTTGCATCGCCGTTTGGGTCGCAATCGCACTATTGCCACCGGGTACCACGACGACTAAGGGATAGCCAAAGTTACCAGCGGCCGGAAGGAGTTCAACCTCCCACAGAGCTCCGGAGGCGGTGGCCAACAGTCCCAGTTGCAACATGGCGATCTGCTGAGTCGCTTGGGCGGCACGGGTCTGCTGTTTTTGTAGTTCGTAGGCTTGAGCCTGAGCTTGAAGCATGAAACTTTCCTGCTCGCGCGCCTTGGCATCTTCTTTGGCTTTTAGCCAACGTTGCCAACCTGGTTCCAACAGTTCGCGATCGGTATCGGAGAACAGAAAGAACGGCACGCCCACTTCGTCACCATTTTCCAGAACCAGGATGACGCCTTCGCAAAGAAAAGTTTGCGGCTGGTATTTTTTGCTGGCCAACCATTTTTCGATGTCCAGATTGGAATCGATCGTAGTAGCCCCTTCATGAGCAACGATACGGCGTATGATGGCTTGCTGGGTTTCCAGGAGATTGTCCAAAGGTCGATCGTTGATATACACGCGTCCGCGTTTGCGCGCGACGACGACCTCTTTGCGACCGTAATACTCTAAACGGCCCACCGCTTGATAGCCGCCGCGAAAGTGCCAGACTTGTTGGCGATCGGCCGCGGCCCGCATAGCGTTGATATTCTCTTTTGACTTGAGATACTCGCGATCGTCGTTAGAGAGATCTGCGATGGTGATCGACAGCAATTTGCCGTTCTCACGTTTGATCACTGCATGATCGGCACTATGCGCCACCAGATCGCCTTGAACGGCGAAGCGTCCGGAAGCATCGGTCCAGGTGCGGGCTTGGGCTACGTTAGCGACCAGCACGGAGGCGGCCAGCACGCAGGTGGCCCAACCAAGCATCGTCAAACCGAAGAGCATCGATTTTGACAGTGTGGTTACTAGGTATGTGTGTGAAGCGCCCAGCCTGGGCAGCCACGTGACTTTCGCTCGTTGAACGGAATTGGTATGAAACGCACGATGAGGCATAGTGAGGACCTTGGCGAAACAAGAGTGAACGAAACTTAGCTCAGTATTCAACCATAATTGAAATACTCACCGGCTGGTCAGTCAATGCTCCAAGCTTTAAAATACGACAAGAGGATATTTTTATCCTCTTTAAGGGAAATGCTGATTTCCCTCAGCACCGATTTCGGTGAAACTGGTATTCAACCTTGCAACAGGAGCGAGCATGATTCATGAAGTAGCTGGAGATTTGTTGTTAACGGAAGCCGAAGCGATCGCCCACGGCGTGGCGCCCAACGACCACTTTGATCAAGGCTTGGCGCTAGCGCTAAGGGAAAAGTGGCCGTCGATGGCTCGAGACTTCAAGCATTATGTGCATCAAACTCATCCCAAACCTGGTGAACTCTGGGTTTGGAGTGGCGTGGGTGGCGCGCGCATTTACAACCTGATGACTCAGGAGGGCGACCATTCGCACGGTTCGCGTCCCGGCCGCGCTTCGGTGGCCAACGTTAATCATTGTTTAAAGCGTTTGCGACACGAGTTGGAAAAGCATCCGGTCAAGAGTCTGGCGCTGCCCAAGTTAGCCACCGGCGTGGGCGGCTTGGATTGGAAAGAAGTCTTGCCTTTGATCCAGCAGCACCTCGGTGATCTGCCCATGGAGATCTACGTCTACTCGACCTACCATGCGGGCGTAAAAGCCAAGTAGTACGTCGATTATCGGCGGCCGGCCAACCTGATACCTCTCAGTGGCCGGCTCCCTCGGACGCACGGCAAGGCGACCATTGGATTGCCATGTGGTATGGTGAGCCCGATGGTGATGGGGGGTGTTCGTTCAGGCACGGCAACCATCAAAAAAATTTTGCCCAACCAAAGTCCCTGTATTTTCGGGCACAATTGACCTGCCGGCCCCTTGTCAGCCTGCTACAACTGATTGCCAGAGGGCGTGGACACGCGTGGAAGTCAGTTTTCAACCATTAGAGAAAAGCTAGCATGGCTCAGCCCAAAGTGGTGATTGTGGGAGCCGGACCGGGTGGTCTGGCAGCGGCATTGCAGGCCGCCAAGGCTGGTGCGCAGGTCACCATTATCGAAAAGCAAGCTGCGGTGGGTGGTCGCACTTCGACACTTCATCAAGACGGCTTTAAATTCGATCTTGGTCCCACCTTCTTTCTGTACCCACGCGTGCTGGAGGAAATTTTTGCATCGTTGAACCTCGACTTATGGTCTGAGGTGCCGATGAAGCGGCTGGATCCTCAATACCGCGTTTCTTTTGGTGCCGGTGGACATCTGGATGCGACACCGAACATTGCCGAGATGGAACAGCAGATCGCGCAACTAGCTCCGCAAGATGTGGGTGGATTGTCGCGTTATATGAGCGATAATCGCGTCAAGCTCCAGCGGTTCCGACCCATACTCGAGTCTCCCTTTCAGCGTCTGAGCGACCTGATGCGCTTGCGATTTTTGCCGGCTGTTAGATGGCTCCGGCCCTGGCGATCGCTCGCCGATGAATTGGGTACGTACTTCAGTGACCCACGCTTGATGATTGCGTTCTCTTTTCAATCCAAATACTTGGGCATGTCGCCATTTAAGTGCCCCAGCTTATTCTCCATTCTGTCGTTCCTGGAATACGAACATGGGGTCTTTCATCCTTACGGTGGTTGCGGACAGGTCAGTCAGCGCATGGCCGACATCGCGCGTCAGATGGGTGTGGACATTCGCCTCTCGGAATCGGTGACAGGGTTTGAGTTTCGTGGACGCCGCCCCGTGGCGGTTCAAACGGATGCCGGTCAATACGCTTGCGATAGCGTGGTGATCAACGCAGACTTTGCCGAAGCCATGCGAACCATGGTGCCGGATCATTTACGTCGGCGTTGGACTGACAGCCAACTGGCCAAAAAGAAATTCTCTTGCTCCACCTTCATGCTCTATTTGGGCATTCGCGGCAGTTACGACCAACTGCCCCACCACAGCATTCACATTGCCAAGGACTATGCCAAAAACCTGCGCGAGATCGAGCAGGACTTTGTGTTGCCCGAAGATCCGAGCTTCTATGTGCAAAACGCGGGAGTGACGGATTCATCGCTAGCCCCAGCCGGCTGTAGCGGACTGTATGTCTTGGTGCCAGTGCCTCATCAAAAGCTCAATGATGAAACCGGTGGCATTCAGTGGGACGAAGCGACTCGCCAACGCTTCCGAGCGCGAACGCTCGAGCAACTAAAGCAGATCGGCGTGGAGGATATCGAGCAGCGAATCATTACCGAAAAAATGATCACGCCAGCCGATTGGCAAAGCGACTACTCGATTTACCGCGGCGCGACTTTTAATTTGGCCCACGGTTTGGATCAAATGTTGCACTTGCGTCCCCACAATCGATTCGAGGATCTCGACGGAGTCTATCTGGTGGGAGGGGGCACCCATCCTGGCAGCGGACTGCCAGTGATCTATGAATCAAGCCGTATTACTTGCAAGCAGATGTTGCCGGACCTGGGCCTGGATTGCCAATTCATCCATCGCGCTCAAGCCGGGCAAGGTCGCTCGACCCAATCTGGTGCAGGGGCAAATACAAGTAATGGCTCCAGTACTACTTCCGTCCAGGGACTTGCACCGGGACATACACCCCAGGCAGATACAGTTGACTGTGCCTCGCCTGTGGCCGTGACTAAATCCGGACCGACGAACAAAGCTTTGGTTTCGTCATGAGGACAACGGCTGTATGCCTGATACAATCGACGGCATGCCTGATACAATCAAAGGCATAATGGAACACGCGTCCAAGTCCCCCAATGCACTGGTTCAAGCACCGGCACCTGCTGAAGGTCGGGTGTCGACGCTAGACAAACTGCGTTCGGTTCAAATTGAATGGCAACGCCGACCGCTGACCGAAAGACTGCGGATCATCGGCAGCGTGCCAGGTGTGATTGCCCAACATAGTGAAGAACTGACGCGTAGTGTCGTGCGTTCGGCAGCCACCTTTGGCGAGATCATGGCCAGTGAAGTGCTGCCACTGGCCGAGGCTTGCCGTTACACGGCCCGCCGCGGCGCGAGTATTCTTAAACCGCGCAAGCTATCGCGGCGCGACAACCCTTGGTGGATGGGCTCCATCGAAGTCTGTGAGACTCGCCAACCCTGGGGTGTCGTGCTGATCATCGGTCCCTCCAACTACCCGCTGCTCTTGCCAGGTGCGCAGTTGGTTCAGGCGCTTGCCGCTGGCAACGCCGTCATGGTCAAACCGGCACCCAACTGCCAGGCGACCATGCAAGTGCTGCGACAGTTATGCGTCCAGGCCGGCGTACCGCCTGAGTTGATGGAAGTGCTGGATACCGCTCCCGAAGCGGCGACCCAGGCCATGGATGCGGGCGTCGATAAAGTGATTTTCACCGGTGCTTATGCGACGGGGCAAATCATTGCCAGGCACCTCACACGCACGATGAAGCCGGCCGCCATGGAGCTCAGCGGCAATGACGCTGTGCTGGTCTTAGATGATGCTGATTTGCTTCTGGTCGCGCGAGCCGTTGCCTATGCTTTATCGCTCAACGGTGGGCAATCGTGTATTTCACCCAGGCGATTGTTGGCCACGGCCGACACGCTGCGCCGATTAACTCCGCTGCTGGCCGAACAGTGGGCCATGACCCCGGCCCGCATAATTCCCGAGAAAGCACTGGCCGTGGCACAAACGGCCGTGGACGAAGCGCTGCAAGCCGGATCACAGGTTGCCGGCGGGAATCGACAACATTTTGCAGATGCTACCCAAGTCCGTCCGCTAGTGCTCTCAGGCGTCCGGCCCGATATGCCGTTAGCGACAGAGGATCTGTTCGCGCCAGTCCTGTCGTTGATCGAAGTGGAGCACATGACTCAGGCCATCGCCATCGCCAACGGTAGTCCGTACGCCTTGGGGGCCTCGGTGTTTGGATCGTTACCTCGAGCACTTGAACTGGCCGATCAAGTCGCAGCCGGTTGCGTCACCATCAACGACGTTTTGGTGCCGACCGCTGACCCGCGCGTCAGCTTTGGTGGTCAGCGAGCCAGCGGATACGGCGTGACTCGGGGGCTGGAAGGTCTGCGAGAACTGACTCAGTTGAAGGTCACATGCCAACGTCGTGGACGTTGGATGCCTCATTTAACTGCCAAGGATCAGCAACTGGAACTTATGATGCAAGCCGTTTTGCTCCTGCGACATGGCCGTTCACTGAGCGAACGTTGGGCTGGCATTAAGTGTTTTATGAAAGCCGCTAGGAAGTAGATTTGTATGATAGATCGATCGAAGAAAAGCTTGAGTGTCGGTGTTGTCGGTGGTGGGCTAGGGGGACTGTCCGCAGCGTGTGTGCTGGCCGCCCGCGGTCATCGAGTACGACTATTTGAAAAGAATCCTTGGTTAGGGGGCAAAGCCGCCGAACATACCGATCACGGTTTTCGCTTTGACATGGGCCCAACCATTCTGACTTTGCCCAGCGTGTTGAAGCGCATCTTTGAAGAAGCCGGCAAGAAGCTGGAAGACTATGTCACGCTAGTA
>JADLDX010000690.1 GCA_020846515.1 Pirellulaceae bacterium | reverse complement strand
TGGACAACTGAATTGCTCAGCTCCCCCTATCAACCGCATACCTGCAAAAACTTCCAACAATCAACCGGCACGATGCCGAGCCAGCAGTTTACCCTTCTCAATCAGCCGCGACAATTGACCTGCCGCTGTTCTAGCATCTACTTCATCGCAATACCGTTTAATACTCCCTGTGTTTCATTAACTGGAAGTCCATATTTCATGACCGATTCAGCCCCAACCCCCTGCGTGCTTTTCTTTAGCAAGGACATCTTCTTTGCGCCAGCCGTAAAGTCAGCCGCGCTCTCTGCAGGCTGCCAATTCATCATCGTCGGCAACATCGACGCCGAAATAGCCCCTGAAACCATCGCCGCTTGCCGCGCCTGTATCGTGGATTTAACACCCCTGAGCGTCGAACAGGTTGCGTTAACCGGACAGAAGTTGGCCGAGCGATTCCCAACGGCCCAGCGCATTGCATTCGGACCTCACGTCCAAGTCGAACACTTCGCCGCCGCCGCCTCCGCCGGCTTCTCTCCCGTCCTAGCCAAAGGCCAGGTTGCGCATATGCTGCCCAAGTTGCTGGATCAGTAGTTCTGCTGCTGCGCCGCAGTGAACTAACCCTCCTGCTGCGTAGCAGCGGGAACTAACCCTCTTGCTGCGCGTAGCAGCGGGAGGGTCGACCCGCGGCAGCGTGGGCGGGGAGGGCCGGCCGTGCTAACCAAAGCATGAAGTACTTCGCGGCGAGCTCATTTCTGCGGCGCATGCACCCTCCCCGAAAAAACAGGCTGCAGTAGCGCCTGTTTTTTCGACCCTCCCAAAGGGCCCAAAGGGAGGGTTAGTTCCGGCGCGGCGCTTGGGAGGGTTAGTTGCTATTTACCCCCGGTTCAGGCTATCCTAGTAACTGCGTGTCAGTGGCAAATCAGCACGCCTTAAATCCCGCCTTAGGCGACCCATCGCCCAGTTTGCCCTGTTGCTAGACTTCCGATCACACAATTGGTCTCTACGTTTTCCGATACGAGCGCTCATGAACGATAGCAAGCTTTCTCGCTGTACTCGCAATTTGTCAGCACGCACGTCGTCAGCTCTGAACAGATCGTCAACGCTTCAGTTGATGGTATGGGCGATGATGGTTTCTTGGCTCGGAGGCATGTCGTCCGCTTGGGGTGAAGAACCTGCGAAACTCAGTTACGCTCGCGACATTGCGCCGCTACTGCGCGATAAGTGCCAAGGGTGCCACCAACCGGCCAAGCCCCAAGGGCGCTATGAAATGACCAGCTTTACCCGACTACTCGCGGGTGGTGAAAGCGGCTCGCCGGCCATCGTGCCGGGCAAGCCTGACGAAAGCTATCTGGTCGAACTAATCACCGTTCACAATGGCAAAGCCGAAATGCCTAAGAAGGGCGAACCACTGGTCGCCGCCGAGATTGAACTGATCCGCAAATGGATCAGTCAAGGCGCTACGGATGATCGCCCCGCCAATGGTCAGCCGCTGTATAGTCCGGAACGCCCACCACGCTATGACCAACCACCTGTCATCACGTCGGTCGCTTTTTCGCCTAATGGCAAGTGGCTGGCCATCAGCGGCTTTCACGAAGTGCTGTTGGTTGCCGCGTCGAATTGGCAACTGAGCAAGCGATTGATCGGTCTGTCTGAACGCATTGAATCGGTAGCCTTCTCGCACGATTCTGCGAGACTGGCCGTTACCGGTGGATCGCCTGGCCGAATGGGTGAGGTGCAAGTCTGGGACGTCGAGAATGCCAAGCTACTGCTGAGCCACCAAGTCACCTACGACACCATTTATGGTGGTGCATTTTCACCCGATGGCAAATTGGTTGCCTTTGGCTGCAGCGATAACACGGTTCGCGCAATCGATGCGGAAACTGGCGAGCAAAAACTATTCTCTGGCGCTCACGAAGATTGGGTGCGAGCTTGTGTCTTCACGCCCGATGGATCCCACCTGATCTCCGGCGGTCGCGACATGACGGTCAAACTGGTCGAAGTGGCCACGGAACGTTTCGTCGATAACATCACTTCGATTACCCCCGGCGCACTGCGTGGCGGTATCAATGCGCTGGCTCGACATCCATCGCGCAATGAAATTGTGGTCGGTGGTTCCGATGGTGTCCCCAAGGTCTATCGCGTGTTTCGCGTCACCGATCGCCGTATCGGCGACGATTCGAATTTGATTCGCCAATTCCCTATGCAACCAGGGCGTATTTTCTCCGTCGCTACCAGTGTCGATGGATCGCTGCTGGGCGCTGTCAGTACGCTCGATGGCAGCAGCAGTCTACGCGTTTACAAATACAACTTCGACGCAACCCTGCCCGATAATGTCAAGGCTGTCATGGCCAAGACCAGCGGCGAACGCAACGCGGACGAACGCAAATTGATCGATGACTATCTGTCCAAAGACATTACCCAACTCGCTTCGCTGGATATTCCACAAACCAGTATCTACACGATTGCGTTTCATCCCTCGGCTCCACTGCTGGCCGCCGGTAGTAGCGATGGACGCGTCCGCATTGTGAACGCCACCAGTGGTGCGATCGAAGCCACGTTCGCGCCCGCTCCACCAGTCGATCCGACTCAACAAGCAGTCGCCGATGGCCTGGCCGCCAGCGACACGCACGGTCTGGCCACCAAGCCGGTCACTGACCCACAAGCCGAAAAGGATCGCTTGCCTAAATCCAAGCTGATCAAACTGGAAGCCGAACCGGCCAGCATTACATTGACCAGTGATCGCGATGCAGCACAAGTGCTCGTGACTGCCGTCTATGACGATGGCAAACGAGTTGACGTGACTCGCTTGGCAAGCTACCAAACCGATGGTAAAGCTTTGGCCGTTTCGCCCAGTGGCTACGTGCGTCCCAAGTCGGCAGCCAAGGCTGAGATTGCCGTGCAGTTCGGTGGACTAACGGCCACTCTGACCGCCGACGCCTCGGCGCTGGCTACACCCAAGCCGATCGACTTTATTCATGATGTTAATCCCGTCATGTCGCGTCTGGGTTGCAATCAAGGTACCTGTCACGGCGCTCAAAAAGGCAAGAATGGCTTTAAGTTATCGCTGCGTGGCTACGACCCGATTGAAGACATCCGCGCTCTAGGCGATGACCTGGCATCTCGACGATTAAACGCCGCCGCACCCGACGCCAGTTTGATGTTGCTCAAGCCGACCGGGCTGGTACCTCACGAAGGTGGCGTGCTGCTGACGCCTGGCAGTGTCTATTATCACACATTGCGTCAATGGATCGCAGGCGGATCCAAGTTGAATATTGAATCGCCGCGAGTCAGCCGAATTGAAATACAACCAGCCAAACCGGTTATTGAACTGGAAGGTGCGTGGCAACAATTCCGCATTACGGCGTACTACGCAGACGGCTCGCAGCGCGACGTGACGCGCGAGTCCTTTATTGAAAGTGGGAATAACGAAGTCGCCAAAGCAGGACCCAACGGCTTAGTCGAAGCGCTCCGCCGCGGTGAAGCGCCGATCCTGGCCCGCTTCGAAGGCGCTTACGCAGCAGCCACGCTAACGATCATGGGCAACCGCGATAAATTCCAATGGCAGGAGCCTGAGCGTTACAACACGATCGATGCACTAGTGGCGCAGAAGTGGCAACGCATGAAGATCGCACCGTCGGACCTGGCGAACGACGCTGAGTTTCTGCGCCGCGTTACGCTGGACTTGACCGGTTTACCTCCGACGCCCACGGCGGTTCGAGCTTTCCTGGCGGACGCTCGCCAGTCACGCGTTAAGCGGGCCGAAGTCATTGATCAGTTGATCGGTAATGCAGACTTTGTTGAGCATTGGTCGAACAAGTGGGCCGACTTGCTGCAAGTCAACAGCAAGTTCCTGGGTAAAGAAGGCGCCGATGCGTTCCGTCAGTGGATCCGCAAACAAGTCGACGACAATGTGCCTTACGACCAATTCGCCCGGTCCATTTTGACCGCGTCGGGCTCCAACAAAGATAACCCGCCCGCTTCGTACTTCAAGATTTTGCGTGATCCCACGTTGATGATGGAGAACACCACGCACTTGTTCTTGGCCATTCGCTTTAACTGCAACAAGTGTCACGATCATCCGTTCGAACGTTGGACACAAGATCAGTACAACGAACTGAGCAGCTACTTTGCCCAGGTTGGACTAAAGCGCGATCCAGCCAGCGGGGATCGCAACATCGGTGGCAGCGCTGTCGAAGGTGCGCAACCGCTGTTTGAAGAGATCTTCGATAAAGCTGATGGCGAAATCAAGCACGAACGCACGGGCAAGACGGTCAAACCAAACTTTCCGTTCCCGGTTGAATTCGCGGCAGCTGAAAACGCCTCGCGTCGTCAACTACTAGCCGACTGGATCACATCGCCCAAGAACCCATACTTCGCGCGTAGCTTTGTCAATCGACTCTGGGGTTATCTGACCGGCACTGGTTTGATGGAGCCGCTGGATGATATTCGCGCTGGCAATCCGCCGACAAACCCAGAGCTGCTGGATCATTTGACTGAGGAGTTCGTTAAGAGCAACTTTAACGTGGAGCATGTGCTGCGTCTGATCTGCAACTCGCGCACTTATCAACTCTCCGTCGGTTCCAATGAATGGAACGAAGACGACACGCTGAACTATTCACATGCCAAAGCCCGCCGATTGCCGGCTGAAGTGCTTTACGATGCCGTTTATCGAGTGACCGGTTCGGTCTCGAACATCCCCGGCGTGGCGCCTGGCACACGCGCGGCTGCCTTGTCCGATGTGGCCGTGGCCTTGCCCGATGGTTTCTTGAACAATCTTGGTCGGCCGGTGCGTGAGAGTGCCTGTGAATGCGAACGCTCGCAAGACTTGCAGCTGGGGCCTGTTATGGCGCTGGTTAGCGGTCCGACTGTGGGCATTGCCATCAGCGATCCACAGTGCGCGTTGCCCGGATTGGCTCGCGATCAAATGACCGACGAGCAGTTAGTGCAAGAAATTTACCTGCGCGTGCTCAGTCGCCCGGCCTCGGACAAAGAAGTGCAAAATGTCTTGGCAACCGCTGGCCAGATAGACCTGGACCATCAGACGATGGAGAAACAGTTGGCCGAACGCGAAGCCTGGTGGAAAGCCGAACATCAAAAGCTGGAAACCAAACGCACGACCGAGCTAGCCGAAACCGAAGCGGCTACGAAGGCTCGCGAGCAAGAGATTGCTCCTGAGCGTGAGCGTCTGGCCAAAGAACGCGAAG
>JADLDX010000689.1 GCA_020846515.1 Pirellulaceae bacterium | reverse complement strand
GCTCAGTCGGGGAGGGGGCTCGCCTCGACTAACCCAGGCCTGGAATAAAAGGGGTCAGGTCTATTTAATCCCGGGAGGTCGACGCTCCTGCGGAGACAAGTTCGCACACTGCATTACCATCCATGCCATTTGCGTTCGTTTATAGCCAACCGCATGTGCCATAGCCATGGTCAATCGGTATGGTCAATCGGTATGGTCAATCAGTTGCGATTTGCAGCGTGCCTCCGCGGAAGCGTCGGCCTCCCGGCATGCCAGCCGACCATCCATGCCACTTGCGTTCGCCCACCCGCGAACCTCATGTGCCATGGCCATGGTCAATCGGTATGGTCAATCAGTTGCGATTTGCGGCGTGCCTCCGCAGGAGCGTCGGCCTCCCGGTTTGCGTCGGCCTCCCGGTTTGCCAGCCATAGGACGCGCGCTGCTCTAATGAAATCGCTTAGCCAGGCTGATTCTTGGTTGCACGATGTAATTGAGCGACTGGTAGAACTCGACCAACTCATCGCGACCAGCGAGCGTTTGTAGGTTGATACGCTGCGCTCCGGTAGCGCGGAGTCGTTGTTCCATGGTGAGCACAATTTGCCGACCGATGCCTTGGCGGCGCGCATGGGTGGCCACCGCCACCATGTAGATCCAAGCGCTAATACCATCGATGCCGCCGATGGCACTACCCACTACCTGCTGGTCTTGCAGGGCCACCAGGAACGGATCCGGTTGGATCGCCCGCTTCCGTTCGATCAACTCTTTCGAACGAACCAGTTCCGGGAAGCACTCCGCCCACAGCGCTAGTACGCCAGCCTGGTCTCTGTCTTCGTAGTCTCGGATCTCAAAAGCAGACATGAAAGAATAGTTTATATGTAAAGTATTGAGACGACCCAGCGTTATTCGACTACCAATTCACCGTTCATGACCATCCAGTGACCTGGAAAGGTACAGAGGAACGGATAACGGCCCGGTTGGCTTGGGGCTTTGAAGTAGATCGTGCCTTCCCCTTGCGGTTCGATCACGTCGGTATAGCAAATGACATCGCTGGTTTGAGGCACGTATTGGCGAATGACGGCCTCAGGATCGGCCACTAATTTGTTGGCTTCGCTGCCCACCGACTGCAACATGCCGGGCTGGATCAACGCCCAATTGTGCGGCACGACGTCGGGATTGACTAGCGTCAATGCTAGTGGTTCACCCGCTTTGGCCGTCAGACGACGAGTAGAATAGGAAAGGTTCTTGCCGGCTTCGATCCGAATTTTACGCGCGTCTTTAGTCATCTTGCGCCAAGGATTCGGCAGACGCCGCGCGGCCATGGCCATATCTGTGTCCAGCGGATGCGCCACCAGTGTTCTAGGCTCACTTCGCACACTGTCAATTCCCGTCAGAGGTGCGTCTAGTGCATTGCAAGTGGCAAACAAGTCATGACGCTGATTGGGACCAGTGGCCACCTGCAGGTGCAGTTGATTGCAGCGCTGTAGGTCGGGTAGTTCGAGAAACAGCGATTGACCGTCCGGCATGACATGGGCCGATGCAACTCGCAGTTGATCGTGACCACGCATGCCATAATGCAACGCCGAGTATTCGCTGGATCCATACGCCGAACTGTAACGGTAGTTCCAACACTGCGCGAAATGCTCTGTGGCTCGCTGAGAAAAATCGCGATCAAGCGGCTGCGAAAACGAAATCAACACGCCATTCTCATGGACGTGGAATCCAATGGGCAATTGAACACCCTGGCCCGTATAACGAACGCGTTGAAAGCAACCGCGATCGGTACTGTAGTTGCCCCAACCGGCCATACCAGTCACATACAACTGACCGTCATGGGGCGAAAATCGTCCGCGATGGGCTCCCGAGGCGAATTGACCAGGCAATGGCACGACGGCACCCTGCATTTGCCCTTGCACCTGGTCACGCAGCAACAAGAACTGCGATCCGGTGCCAAAAGAAAGATGTATCATGTTGCCCGCCAGCGGGCCCCAACGCTGACTATCGATGTAAACCTGACCACCGGCTGAGTTGTCCAGACCACGTGGCAGGTAGACCAGCGGCAGCTCGGGCCGCGCGATCGGCAGCTTGGTATACTGACTGCCGCGATATCCATAGAACGGTAGCTCGGACAGATCCACTGGCTTATCCAGCCTTGACATCCACTTAGACGTTGGCACCGCGCAGATCATCGAAGCGGGCGTCCATTCGCCTTCCGAACATGGCACCGTGATCGTACCATCGGGATAGATACCCAAACCATCGGGATTGCGAAAACCAGCCGCGATCGCCTGCGCCCGGCGGCCATCTTGACTGATGCGTACCAGTCCTTGATTGCCTGACGCAATGTAGAAGTTGCCGTCACGATCGCGCTGCAAACCGCAGATGTAATCATGACCGGCCGGCGATGTCTCAAATGCATTGGAATAACATTCATACCAATCGGCTACGCCATCTTGATTGGTGTCATGCAAACGCGTCAGTTGGTCGCGACACAAGACGAAAATACCATCCGCGCTAACACGCAGTCCCAACGCATGATGCAGACCAGTTGCAAAACGACGCCAGGTAGCTTGCGTGGGTAACGTGCCATCCGCGTTGGCCGAAAAGCCGCTGACGTGCCAGACATCGCCCTGCATCGTACAAACCAGCGCCGATCCATCGGGTAGAAAATCATGATCGCCACAATAGATGAGCGCTTTGCCTGGGTTATCCCATGGCAATTCAATTGTGTCGATCGCATAGGGACCAGCGGTGCCCAGTTTGATCTGAGTGGTCAAGGTCTCGGGCGCCACGGGCGGCAAAGAGCGTATGTGTTTGTTCAGTGAGTGCTGGTCGCGTGGAGCAACTTCGCGAATAAACTTTCCATCTTCAACCCCGGGGCAATCCAAATACTCAGTGTCACCAATGGTGTACGCAAAAGCGATTCGATTCCCGACGCGATAGTAGCCTAGGTACTTGCTCGATACTCCGGCGCCGGCGAGAGTTCTCGCGGCCGTTGGCGATAGGTCTAACAGTTCGCCAGCCGGTTCCATACCGTGGATGAATCCATGGCGGACTTTGGAGAACTTCACGAAACCGCCATGCCACCATGCGCGATAGCTGAGCGTGTCGGGATCGAAACAAACAGCCTGCTGACCCTGGTCGCCCAGTCGAACGCAAACCGCTCGCGCTACGGTCAGTTGTTGTGAACGAAACACGCCGGCTTGCAGATTGCCCAAGATCGTCAGGTTCCAAGCATCACTTTCCCAAGAGCCTTCATGCTGATTGCCCCAGTGTCCTTGCTGGCCACCGTCGATGCCTGGGTATTCAGCCAGCAGTGGTTCAAACGGTGTGGGGTGGCGAAAGTGATTGGCTTCCTTCGTATAAAAATCATACAGACGATCGCGATTAACGTAGGCTTGCCAGTCGTAGCGAGAAACCGTGTCCAGCGGCGCTCGATCGAATGGAAACTTGGCCGGGTCGTGCGGTTGAGCATGCTGGAGCACCGACTGCGCGATCTCCGCGCGCAATGCTCGATGATGGCCGAGGTCGGACAGAAAGGCGACCAGATCCTGTTGCTGCGGGGCAGAGAGCGCGGCCATCAATCCCTCGGGCATGACCGAAGGCGTGTTGCGAACATTCTCCAAGTCATCTTTAACCAACGTCGTCTCTTTGCCGCTGGATGGATCCTTCAATACCAGTTCCGTGTTCGACTCGCGGACTTTGTAGCCGCTGACGACTTGCCCTTCGGCGGTGAGTGCTTGAAAGACTTTGTATTTGTCTTCGACATGCTGATTGGGCCATAGCAGCGATTCGGCCAATTGTTCGGGAGTTCGTTGCTTGCCAATTTCCGTCAGATCCGGTCCGACTGTGCCGCCATAGGCTCCGATTTTGTGGCACGTCAAACAGGCTGTGCGAGCCGACGCAAACACAGCCACGCCGCGTTCGGCTTGACCAGCGGCAGCTGAACTGGCTAATTCCTTGACGACGGTTGCATCGTAAGGACGCAGATTGGAGGGTGTCTTGGAGGACGTATCGGACGTCGATGGTTTGGGGGCAGGTTTCCAAGTGCGATACTCGATGGGCTTGCCGGCTGGTTTGCCATCCAGTTGAGGCAGCAGCCAGTCCAGGCCGTCCAAGTTGTCTTGCAAGCGTAACAGCGCATCATGGTCGGTGTGATTCAAGATGCCGATCGGGCCTGTGAATCCGCTATCACGGACCAGTCGTAAGAGCTCCAGATCCAGACTGCCGGCGCCTAACGGGACGATCTTCTGACCTTGAGTGTCACCATCGGGCACCATGCCGTTCAGGTTCAGGACCATGAGGTAGGGTAACATCTGGGCGAGCAACTCTTTGAACCGAGTCACGTGGCCGTGGCCATGATGCTGGTTGTAGACAATACCGACGTTGGTGATGTTGTCGCGCTTCAGCCGCTGGATAATGGCAATTTGATTTTCCGGTTCGCCAAACCAACCGCCGTGGTTATACAGTCCAACCGTACAGCCCTGGCGGGCTGCAGCTTGGGCAATGGTTTTGATGCGGGCCGCTTCCGCTTCGACGCGCGCTTGCTGCTCGTCAGGCGACTTGGTCGCCGCGCCACTGCCGGTGACCCACAACTGTGTCTTGACTTTGTGTTTTTCTAAGACTGACAGGATCAGTCGCGCTTCATCATTAAGCTGAGTAGGGAACCACCAGGCGGTCAGTTGAATGTTGCGTTTGGCCAGTTGATCCAGTTCGTCATCAAACGTAGGTATATGTTCGGCTCGATAGTCATAAGCCAGAGCGCGGATGCCAAGTTTCTCCAGCATCTCGGCGCGCTGCACCGGCGAACGTTTCTGGCTATCGAACGGCACAATACACCAGGCCACCAGGTTTTCACGCCGAAAAAGGTCTGCAGCTTGGGCCGATGAAAGCAGGCATGGCCACGCAGACAGGAACAAACAGAACACGGCAATCCAGCGGCAAGGGCGGATCATGGCAAGACCTGCGCAGAAGGGGAATAAGAGGTTGGTACCAGGGTTGGAAAGAATTATAGCCGCATGTCGAGCCGCGCGAGGGTCGCTGGCCGCTTAAGAAGACCCTCGCGTTCAACATAGCGCGCTCCCATGAGCCCTTGCTTGCCAAACTCGGTAGCCACCGTCGCCAGACGGTGGACGCGAAATCGCCAGTGGCGGCTACCTAAAATCGCTGACAAGACACAACTTGCCTACCCTCAAATGGCGCTGTCCAATTTAGCCCTTAGCCTGCCTATTTGCCTGGATGGCTTTTTGTTCGAGCTCTGGCGAGACCAGTTGATACCACACATCGCGCTGACGCGGTATGTAGCCGAGTTCCGAGATAGCCGCGCGAATCTGGTCGAGCGTCAGGAAGTGAACGGTGCCTGCCTCGGCGACTACGTTCTCTTCAATCATCAAGCTGCCCATATCGTTGGCACCATATTGCATGGCTAACTGACCAATCTTGAGACCCTGTGTTACCCAACTGCTTTGAATGTTGGGAATGTTATCCAAGTACAAGCGGGCCACGGCTTGGGTGTGCAAATAAGAATAGGCTCCCAACTTGGGCAGCTTGGCCAGATCGGTATGTTCGGGTTGGAACGTCCAGCAGATGAAGGCTGTGAAGCCGCCAGTCTCATCTTGCAATTGGCGTAAGCGATCTAGATGCTCGACGCGTTCTGACAAGGTCTCGACATGTCCAAACATCATGGTGGCCGAACTAATGCCGCCCAACGAATGCCAGACACGCATCACATCCAGCCAATCATCGCTGAGCACTTTGCCGCGCGTGATCTCTTTTCGGACCCGGTCGACCAAAATCTCAGCACCTCCGCCGGGCAAGCTGCCCAAACCCGCTTGCTGCAAACGGCTGAGCACCTCATGCAGCGTGAGCTTGTTGATTTTGGTGAAGTGAAAAATCTCCGGTGGGCTGAAGCCGTGAATATTCACCTCAGGAAAATGTCGCTTGATATCCGACAGCAGTTCCTCATACCAATCCAGTTTGAATGTGGGATGTAGACCGCCTTGCATCAAGATCTGGTTACCACCCAGCGCTACCGTCTCTTCAATTTTCTTCAGCAGCACATCGCGCGGCAGTACGTAACCTTCGGGACTTTTGGGCGAACGATAAAAAGCGCAGAAATCGCAAACGGCCGTACAGATGTTGGTGTAGTTGATGTTGCGATCGATGTTGTAGGTGCGATACTCCTCGGGATGCATGCGTCGTGAGACAGCATCCGCTGCCGCGCCCAAAGCAGTCAAATCATGGGTCTGCAACAGCTGCAGACACTCTGCGTTGCTGATGCGCTGGCCAGCTATCGCTTTGTCCAGAATCCGCTGAATGCTACTGCCTGCGGATGCAGAGGAGGTGACGGTTGACGTGTTCGTTTGCAGGTCAGTTCGCGCTTCAGTTGGGGAACTATTCGACATGGTAGTGGCGATCGATAGAGGCTGGTTGATTGACGCAGGGTGTCGAAAGGAAATTTAAGGTCACCGTTCACTCCGCGAAAGATGCGTAGGAGTCCTTCGCGGATCAAAAGGCGACCATCAATGCGGAACGCATTTAGGAGGAATGCACCAGGAGCAGGTGTTCACGGCCCGCTGGAGCTAATCCAACTTCTACAGCGCGGTGATAGAACAACTCGAGCCCCTGTTGTTGACGCATATCCAATTTGAAGTACAAGAATTTTTGGAAGTACTCCAAACATTTCTCGATACTTAATCCGTAACGGGCCGCTTGCTGTTGAGCGATCTCTTGGGCGGATGCAACTCCAGCATCGCGAGCGGCTTCGAGTCCCAGGGCTAAGCCACTCAAATCGACATGTGGTCGCGCGACCCACATGGCAAACACGAACGGCAATTCGGTGGCTCGGCACCATTGATCACCCAGGTCCCAAACCTCGATGAATTCACTGCCCCAACCACGTAGAGCACGATCGCCTATGACCAATATGGCGTCTGCGTCGGCGGACTCGGCGGGACTACCGATTGGTAGCGGTCGCAATTCTGGTCGAATTCCGCAGCGTTGCTTCAGTAGGATTTGAGCCAGGGCGGCACTGGTGCGAGAACCTTCGTCCAGAGCCAGCGACTTGACCTGTTGGGGTGGCTTACGGAAGAGCAACTGCACACTCCAAACGGGTCCGCGACACGCAATGCATGCATCGGAAACAATGGACAAGTCAGGGTTTGGCGAGCGAAATAGTTCGATTGAGGGTATGAGGGCCACATCCAGTTGGCCTTGGTGTAGCTGAGTGGCCAGTCGGCTGGGCAAATCTAACGACAATTCGGCACCAGGCAGAGTCTGCTCCAGGTGATGGATTAGCGGTTTAGTGTTGAGATAGGAGACGGCGCCAATGCGAAATGTCATCAAAAACCTTGCCTTTTCTGGGCCGAGGCCTGAATTGTCTTGCCCACCCAAATATCGTCCATTTGCACACCTTTACAACCGCAAATTCCCCCCGGAACGTAACGCATGTGGCCGAATCGCTCCGCGACTCGGGAATTACTTTTCGGCATGCAGCTGCAAAAAGAAAGAGTTCCCCGTCGTTCTCGCCGTTCAGCAGGGGCGCGAAACCACCTGGGCCGAAATAGGATCAAAATTAAACCACGGATGGCACGGATGACACGGATATTGTTCTTCATCAGTGCCATCGGTGAAAGTGGACGAATCGCTCCGCGACTCGTCAAATATTCTTCTGCACGCAGATGCACAACCGGTGCGGTGAGGCTTGGGTGGTGTGCGTGCCCCGTCACGGAG
>JADLDX010000688.1 GCA_020846515.1 Pirellulaceae bacterium | reverse complement strand
GCACTTGCCGCTGTCGCTCGAAGCGCAAGTGGAAGCTCACACGTTGATGATGAGCACGCACAACATCTTTGCACCGAGCAATGGTCGTCCGATCATGAGCCCGTCGCAGGATACGGTCATGGGTTGCTATTACATCACGGTCGAAAAGCATGGCATGCGTGGCGAAGGCATGATCTTTTCCAGCATGGAAGAGGCCGACTTGGCCTTCCATCAAGGCGTCGTCGAATTGCATGCTCGCATTAAAGTTCGTTTGCCTAAGCATCGTCGTTTGAAGACCGAAGAGGGCCAAGCGAAACTCGGAGCGGTGATCGACACGACCTATGGTCGCGTGTTGTTCAACATGATGTTGCCCAACGGCATGGACTTCTACAACCAAGCACTTCGAAGCGGTGACTTGGCCAGCGTGATCAGCGACTGCTATCAGCGACTGGGTCGGAAGGCCACGATTAACTTGTTGGACGACATGAACCAACTCGGCTTCCGCGAGTCGACGCGCAGCGGCCTGTCGTTCGGTACGGACGACCTGGTAACGCCCGATTCGAAGCTCAAGCACTTGGCTGAAGCGGAGAAGAAGGTCATGAACTTCCATAAGAACTACAGCCGTGGTTTGATCACACAAGAGGAACGCCATAACCAGGTGCTGGACTTGTGGACGCATGCTCGCGAAAAGATCACCAAGGACATGATGGCGGCCATGGAGCAGGATGAGCATCTTGGACCATGGTATGTCAATCCGGTGTACTTGATGGCCCACTCCGGTGCCCGCGGTGGTATCGAGCAGATTCGGCAGTTGGCCGGTATGCGTGGTTTGATGGCCAAGCCAACCGGTGAAATTATCGAAACGCCCATCAAGGCGAACTTCCGCGAAGGCCTGACGGTGCTTGAGTACTTCTCCAGTACGCACGGTGCTCGTAAGGGTCTGGCCGATACGGCCTTGAAGACCGCTGACTCCGGTTATTTGACGCGTAAGTTGGCTGACGTGGCGCAGAACGTGGTAGTCACCATGCATGACTGTGGTACGACGCAAGGTATCACCAAGGGTGTGGTCTATCGTGGCGAGAAGGTCGAAGTTCGGCTGGCCGACGCGATCAATGGACGCGTGGCGCTCAAGAACATCGTCAATCCGGTAACGGACGACGTGGTTGTGGAAGCGAACCAGATGCTGACCCTGGACATCGCTCGCAAGGTCGAGGAGATGGGACTGGAACGCATTCAAGTTCGCAGCCCGATGACCTGCGATGCTTCGCTGGGTGTATGTCGCCTATGCTATGGCATGGACATGTCGACTGGTTCGCTGGTCGAAGAAGGTATGGCCGTCGGTATCATCGGTGCTCAGTCGATTGGTGAGCCGGGTACTCAGTTGACGATGCGTACGTTCCACATCGGTGGTGCCGTGAACCGCGCTGTGGAAGAGAGTGACATCAAGGTCAAGAAGGGCGGTATCGTCAAGTTCGCGCGATTGCGTGTTGTGCGCAATGAAGAAGGCAAAGAGGTCGTGCTCACCCGTAACGGTGAGATCTCGATTTTGGACGTTAAGGGTCGCGAGCTTGAGAAGTACGAGATCCCGACCGGTGCGATGCTGAACGTGCAAGAGAATCAGGAAGTGGTCAAGGGCGCGGTTCTATGCGAATGGAACCCGCACAAGATTCCGATCCTGTGCGAAGTCAGCGGTAAGGTACGCTACGACGACGTGGTCGAAGGTGACACGATGCGTATGGAGCGTGACCCGTCTGGTGGTGCTCGACCAGTCATCATGGACCATAAAGGCGAACGTCATCCGCAGATTGTGGTTGAGGATACGGACGGCAAGGCGCTGGACGTGTACTACCTTCCTGAGCGTGCGGTGATCACGGTGCCGGAAGGCACGATGATCAACGCCGGTACCGAACTGGCTGAAATGCCTCGTGAAGCCTCGGGTATTAGCGACATCACCGGTGGTCTGCCGCGTATTACGGAAATCTTTGAAGCTCGCAAGCCGAAGGATCCAGCCGTGATCGCCGAAATCGACGGTACGGTCGAGATTCAACAAACCAAACGCCGCGGCAAGCGAACGATTATCATTCGCAGCGACAGCGGAACCGAGAAAGAGCATCTCGTGCCTCACGGCAAGCGATTCTTGGTTCATACCAGCGATATCGTCAAGGCTGGTCAGGCGTTGGTGATTGGACCGTTGGTGCCGCACGACATTTTGCGAGTCAGCGGCGAAGAGGCGGTGCAACAGTACTTGCTGCACGAGATCCAGCAGGTATATCGCAGCCAGCGTGTGGACATTAACGACAAGCACGTCGAAATCATCATTGCGCGCATGCTGCGGAAGGTGAAGATCGAATCGCCTGGCGACACCAATTTGTTGCCTGGTTTGGTGATGGACAAATTCGAGTTCCGTCGAGTGAACACTGAGTTAGCCAAGTGCGTCAAGATCGCGGAGACGGGCGATAGCGAGTATGCGATTGGTACTTTGGTACCTAAGGATACTTTTGAACAGTCCAACGCTCAGACCGAAGGATTGGGAGGCAAGCCTGCTAAGGGCAAGAAACCCAAGCCAGCGACGGCCAGCACACAACTGCTGGGTATTACCAAGGCGTCCGTACAGAGCAGCAGCTTTATCTCGGCAGCCAGCTTCCAGGAAACCACGAAAGTGCTAACTGAAGCAGCGTTGGCTGGTAAAGTTGACCGTTTGGTAGGTCTGAAAGAGAACGTCATCCTGGGTCACTTGATTCCTGCAGGCACCGGTTTCCGGACATTCCAGGATTCCGAAGTCTCTTATCGCCGTGAGGCCTTGGAAGATCTAGTGACGCGTGGTGAAGCTGCCATGGAAGATAGCTATCCACTCCTCCAAGCCCCAGCGCCTATGGATGACACCGACGCATCCGGTTCAGTTGAATGATGATCGCGGTAGTGAATTAACTTACTTTCAAACAGCCAGCGAGAACTTTCGCTGGCTGTTTTTATTTTGCAATTCATCCAGCTCTTCACTACCATCGCTGCCAGCGATCATCCCTCAAGCCAGATCATCCAACAGAAGCATGTGAAGAACTTCGCGCAATGTGAAGATCGGCATTCCCTTCCAGAACTTCTGTTCAACACCCATCCGGCACCGCTGCCAGCGATCATCCCTCAAACAGATCGTCCAACAGAAGCGAGTCAAGAACTGCGCGCAAGGTGAAGATCGGCATTCCCTTCCAGAACTTCTGTTCTACACCCATCCGGCACCACCGCTGCCAGCGATCATCCCTCAAACAGATCGTCCAACAGAAGCACGTGAAGATCGGCATTCTCTTCCAGAACTTCTGTTCAACACCCATCTGGCACCGCAGCGGCCAGCGATCATCCCTCAAACCAGATCGTCCAACAGAAGCGTGTGAAGAACTACGCGCACTGTGAAGATCGGCCTTCTCTTCCAGAACTTCTGTTCAATACCCATCCGGCACCGCCGCTGCCAGCGATCAGCCCTCAAACAGATCGTCCAACAGAAGCACGTGAAGAACTACGCGCAATGTGACAATCAGCACTTCCTTCCAGAACTTCTGTTCAACACCCATCTGGCACCGCAGCGGCCAGCGATCATCCCTCAAGCCAGATCGTCCAACAGAAGCGTGTGAAGAACTTCCCGCAATGTGAAGATCGGCACTCTCTTCCAGAACTTCTGTTCAACACCCACCTGGCACCGCAGCGGCCAACGATCATCTCTTAAGCCAGATCGTAAAACAGAAGCGAGTGAAGAACGTAGCTGAAAGTGAATACCAGCATTCCCTTCGAGAACTTCTGTTCCAGAACCATCCGATAGAGAGGAACTGGTGCTGGTCACCAAATACTTTTGAGGGCCCCCTTGTCAGCCCTCTACAATAGTTGTGTGACAGTTAACCAGTATTTGTAGACGCACGAAAAGGAGAACCGCCATGCATCGACTGTACAAGAAAGCGGACGAGCTAAGCCGCGAGGTCATCGGAGCTGCCATTGAAGTTCATCAAGTTCTTGGCCCTGGATTGCTGGAGAAAGTCTATGAAAAATGCTTGATGCGCGAGCTCGAACTAAGGGGAATATCTCACCTATCGCAAAGAGAAGTCGACATAGTCTACAAGTCGATGGTCTTCAGTGAACCTATGCGCTTTGACATCTTGGTTGAAAATTGTTTGCTCGTGGAGCTAAAGGCTGTTACGGCAGTTCTTCCGATTGATAAGGCTAAGTTGCTCTCGTACATGAAACTCCTGGATATTCCGATCGGCCTGTTGATGAATTTCCATGACATGCGATTGGTCGATGGCATGTCGCGATTGCAATTGGCTTGTGCATCAATCCCCGAGCGGCCCGCTGATATACTGGGCCCAAATGGGTAAGACAGCAAGCCTCCTCCACGCCACTCATTTAATGCTCAGCAACTCGACGACAAAGTGCAGATCGGCTTTGGGTGGAATGGGGCCGCCAGGTGTGCCGGCTTCGCCGTAACCTAGCTTGTAAGGAATATACAGCTCAATCATGCCGCCCACGCCGACCAACTGCATACCTTCCGTCCACCCCTTGATCACGCCTTTAAGTGGAAACGAAACACTCTGGCCACGCTGGTAGGAACTGTCGAAGATTTTTTGGTTATCCAACCAGCCTTTGTAATGCACTTCGACCTGATCGCTGGCCGTCGGTTTCTGTTTTTTGCTGTCGCGTAAGATGCGGTACTTCAGTCCGCTAGCGGTCTGCTTGAACTCCGCTGAGGCATTGGCGTCGATGGCGCCTGGCGACTTCTTCTCGCTGGGGTCAACCGGACCGGCCGTCAGTTTTCCTTGGCCAGCCGCTAATCGATCAGCTGCACCGCGTACCGCTTGAACAGCTCCTTGGCCAAAACAACGGGGCGTCCCGACTAGCAAAACGATTAAACAAATCAGCAACTTCAGTTTTTCTGTCGACATCATTTGTGGCTCCTCCGCCAGCGTTAAACACTTATGCAAACACAATTCGGGGCTAATGCACATTAAGACAGCCGATTACTGCTGTACCGTAATCTAGCCGTTGCCAACTCAACATGCCAGTCAAGGCCTAGTGCGGCCCTACAACCCGTACCAGCTTTGCCAGCAGTACCCGCCAAACGGACTGAAAGCTCTTTTTCCTCGCAATCGCCAGTCGTCTCGTCCGGTCACGTTGGCGTAACCTAGATAACAGACGCGTAGGTCTATTTCCTCCGGCTTTCTTCCGGCCAATAGTCGAGTTCTGAAATGTCTGTAGCATCCCTGCCCAGTTCAGTCCCAGAAGCGGTCGACTTTCACGCTCGCTGTTACACCAAGCTATCGCGATTGTCCAACAGCGCCCTGATTCCATGGATGTTGATTTCGTTCATTTCCATCATGGCCTTTGGCGGACCGAACGCAATCATTACGCCATTGACCTGGGTAATGCTGATTACGATCTGGTCGTATCCAATCACCACTATTGTTTGTCGGCTGGTGGCTTGGACGCTCCAACGCTACGGCCAACCTTACAAAGCCAATTTGGCCATGAGCATATCAGCCTCGATTGGCGCCTTTTTGTTCGCCATGCTCATCGCGCCACTGCTGCTGCTACCTGTTACCGGCGACGGATACTTTGCGCTGATGGGCAGTGGTATGCTGAGCATCATTCTCGCCGGCTGGACCGTGCGCAGGGCCTTCCGAGCTCCCAACTCGCCGCTAGCATTAGCAACCGATCAGTAGCCTCGCCACGGTCGAACCGGCCCTCCTGTGCAGAACGAGTCAAATATGGCTCTAACTCGATCAATCCTTGGATTGCCTCGCGTATTGCCATGGCTGTGCGGTGACGAAATCTGTTACTAGTTGTACAATACGGTTGCTAGGTTTCGATAACTCCTCGCCTTTTATGCTGCCACTCATGAGCCCGATCGAAGCTGAGTCGTCTTCTTACGCCTAGCAGCTGACCAGCAAACGCTGGCTCGTGCGACTAATTTCTGCAGAGCGAGGGAGTTGACCGGTATGCGTTCCGAAAAAGAACTGTTGATAGCTACGCGCGCATTTGCTCAGGAGCATTCCGGTCGGAGTTGGTGGGCTGTCTGGTCTACTGTGCTGGCCTATTTGGGTTGTTTGATCGTTTGCCTGAGTGGGCTACCGCTGTTTGTGCGCATTCTCGCCAGCGGCGTAAGTGGCTTGTTGATCGTGCGGATGTTCATCATTTACCACGATTTCCAGCACCATGCGATTCTCTCGCGATCCTGGGCCGCACGCTGGATCCTCAACGTCTACGGTCTGCTGGTGCTCAGCCCGCCCAGTGTTTGGAATCGCTCGCACAACCATCATCACAAAAACAACTCCAAAGACATGGACAGTGCCGTTGGCTCGTTTCCCACGATGACCAGCGAGCAATTTCAGCAGGCTTCGTTGCCAGCCCGCTGGCACTACTTCATCGCCCGTCATCCGCTGACGATCCTGCTGGGCTACTTGACTGTATTCATGTATGGCATGTGCATTCAAGCATTCCTGAGAAAGCCATTGCTGCACTGGGACGCCATGGCGGCGCTGGCCATCCACGGTATCTTGATTGCCGGCCTGCTCATGCTTGGTTGGGATGCGCTCTGGCTGTGCTTGCTGGCACCGCTCATGCTAGCCTGCTGCTTGGGCTCTTACCTGTTTTATGCCCAGCACAATTTCCCTGGCTGTCGACTGGAGCTGAGAGATAACTGGAATCACGCCAAGGCGGCATTGCAGTCCTCCAGTTACTTGAAAATGGGACCACTGATGAACTGGTTTACCGGCAACATTGGCCTGCACCATATTCATCATCTCAATGCGAGGATTCCGTTTTATCGTTTGCCCGAAGCGATGGCTCAACTACCAGAACTGCAGAAACCTGCCTCGACGACGCTGCATCCGGCCGATGTGTTAGCTTGCTTTCGAGCCAACTTGTGGGATGAGGCCTTACAACGATTTGTCAGCTATCGCGAAGCTCGATATGCCTACCAGACAAACGGCTAAGCCACTTAAACTAAGTGCATCTGGACAATAAAGACTCCTCACCCAAGAGCGAAGACGCGATTGGTTGGCGTCAATCTTAATGTGGGCCGAAAACCGTGGGCTAGCGTGCTTGCGGCTAATCAGCCGCAATAGCGTCCGGTTTGGCCCGACTAAAGACCGACGCCGTTTTCACTCTCGCGATGGACGACCTACTGGGCTGATCGGCACGGCACACCAGAGGCCGTGCGATTTTAGTTTACACATCAAGTAATCGCGAGTTACTCGCGTTTCTTCTTCGGCACCACAACCAACTGGTCGATGACGCGTCGGACACCGTTAATGCCGTTGACAGCATTGATGATCGGTCGCTTTTGGTATTCGGCTTCGACCGATCCTGTAATGGTTACATAACCATTGGCGACCGCTGCGGAGACTTTGCAACCTGAACCGCCGCTGCGCTGAGCCAGTTTCATGGTGACGGCGCGCGTGAGTTGGTTATCGGGCACTTTACTGGTCATAGAACACCACCTTCTGATTACGAAAAGACGATCAGAGGACAGCCAAAGACCAGACGAGATCGGAGAGTTACCGACCTAGGGTGAGAGAGAGGCTGTTGGAAACACGGTGCACGAAGTCACCAGTTATTTGTTTCCCGCGGTACGTTTCGAACGTCGTTGGCTCATAGCGTTAAAGCCGTCGACTGTCAGGGAGTACCCACCTTTGAAGCTCTGAGCCGTCATCCAGCCACGCTGGACTAATCGGTCCAGCGCTTGCCGGACAGAGGGCGAATCTGTATTGGTTAAACAGAGCATCTGCTCGGGCGGCATAAGATATTTAGCAAACGTATCCAGAATGGCGGCCTCGTCATGCGACAGTTCGTGCGCAGCCTCCTGGCGCACCACCAATGGCGCAGAGGGCACCGGTGTCGATGGTGTGCTGGGAAGATGCTTGGAACTGTGTTGAGGCTTGTGCATGCGAAGGGCACCTGGTAATGCGTTGAACCATCGGGACAAATGACCGATACGTCTCAGCAACTATCAGGGCGCAACCAGCTTGATGGCTTCCGCTCGCGGTCCCTTAGGGCCTCGGCCTTCGGTGAAATCAACCACCTGACCTTCGCGCAGCGATTCAATGGTGATGCCTTGGAGGGCTGACGAATGAAAGAAGATCTCGCCGCGATCGGTTTTAATAAAACCAAATCCCTTGTCAGCTACGATCTTCTTGATGGTACCTTGGGCCATGGTGCACTCCTGTGCAAAGAGAGAGAAGCGAACGTCGTTCATCAACCTCAAGCGAGAGTTGCCGCGACCAATCGCTGAGCGACAAGGAGTGGCGACCCGAATTCGGAGTCGATAGATGCAATTGCACCAGCCTATATTATACCGGGCTACTCGTGATTATACCAGACCCAGCGAATACCAGACCACCCACGAGCATGAGCTCAGGGCTCTAGTCGGTCACTTGCGCGGTCTGGCCAGAACCTGCAAACACAGGAAACCCCCGGTTATTACGGCTAAACCAGCTAATGTTGGCCCACTTCGTAGGGGCCCCGACGCCGTGCTAGCTACGGCGCGACAGTCGACTTTTCCTTGCGTTCCATCTCGGCAATCACCTTCTTTAATTTGGTGATCTTGGGCCGGACATACATTTTGCAGTAGCTTTCATTGGGATGCTTGCGAAAGTAATCCTGATGGTAGGCCTCGGCGATAAAGAACTGCACAAACGGGACGACTTGCGTAACAATTTTCGAACGGAAGGCTTTCTCCGTGTTGAGTTTCTGGATCAATTCCTCGGCGGCGGCTTTTTGATCGTCGCTATGGTAGAGAATGATCGATCGATACTGCGTGCCGAAGTCGGGCCCCTGCTTGTTCACGGTCGTCGGATCGTGCGTCTTAAGGACGACTTCCAAAAGCTTCAAATAGCTAACCTTCGCTGGGTCATACAGGATCTGACACACCTCAGCATGCCCGGTCACCCCCGTGCCAACTTGCGCGTAAGTGGGGTTGGGTACGTTGCCACCGGCATACCCAGAGACAACATCCTTGACACCGTCCAGGTTTTCAAACACTGCCTCGACGCACCAGAAACACCCCCCGCCAAACGTAGCCGTTTCGAAGGCCTGGGCTTTCGCGCCGGTTGATCCTTCGTCGGCGCCCAGCGCACTAGATGCCAGCATGCCAGATGCCAGCATTAGAGATGACAGAGACATAAACGCTATCAGCCAACCCAAGCAAGCGCGTCGACGAACGAACAAGCTACAGTTCATGGTTACACTACCTTTTTTATTTGGTATGTTGACGAATGAATCTGGCCCAATTATTGCCCAGAGGGATGCCTCGCGTTTTGGATGTTACATGCGAGGTCGTACAGCTCCCATTATACGCAGTCGGAGACACTGATGAAGCTGGGAATTCTCTCATGCAGTCCGCACTGCTACAGCTCGCGTAGACTGAAAGAGGCCGCCCTGCAGCGCGGGCACAAGGTGCGCGTGCTCAATACTCTCAAGTTTGCGATCGACCTAAACCCGGGCAGTCCAGACCTATTTTACTGCAACAAGCCGCTCAGCCGCTACGACGCTGTGCTGCCCCGCATTGGCGCGTCGATCACCTACTTCGGTACCGCCGTGGTTCGCCAGTTTGAACAACTCGACGTCTTCTCAGCCAACTCGTCCAACGCCATCACCAATTCCCGCGACAAACTGCGCTCCATGCAGATTCTCAGTCGACATCAAATTGGTATCCCGCCGACCACGTTCGTGCGCGATCGAACTGACGTGGTGCCAGCCATCGAGAGAGTCGGAGGCGCACCGGTGGTCATCAAATTGCTGGAGGGCACCCAGGGCGTGGGCGTAATTTTGGCCGAGACGTTGAAAGTGGCCGAAGCCATCATCGAAACACTCCAAAGCACTCGGCAAAATGTGCTGGTCCAGAAATTCATCGCCGAAAGCCGCGGCCGCGACGTGCGGGCGTTCGTGGTGGGCGACCAAGTCGTGGCCGCCATGCGCCGCGTGGCCCAAGGACAGGAGTTCCGTAGCAACCTGCATCGCGGCGGGCGAACTGAAACCGTTTGGCTGGACGATGCGTATCGCGAGACCGCTGTCCGCGCCGCGCAGATCATGGGCCTGCGCATCGCCGGGGTTGATCTACTGGAATCCGACGACGGCCCCCAGGTCATGGAGGTCAATAGCTCGCCCGGCTTGGAAGGCATCGAAGCGGCTACCGGACTCGATATCGCGGGAGCTTGCATCGACTTTCTGGCCGCCCAAGTCAATTTTCCAGAACTGGATATCCGTCAGCGATTGACGGTCAGCCGCGGATATGGCGTGGCCGAACTGTCGATCCCAGATGGATCAGAATATGTTGGCAAAACTATTCTCGAAGCCGGCTTGCGCGAAAAGGATATCAACGTCTTGACCTTGCATCGAGACACCACGGTCATACCCAACCCGCGACCCGCCCGCGTCCTGGAAGCAGGCGATCGACTGCTCTGCTTCGGCAAACTGGAATCCATGCGCGACATGATCTCCGATCGCACCAAACGAGCTCGCCAACTTCGCGTGCTCCGACTTAAAGAGGGCACGCCAATCCACCCGGCCGCTGTGTCAGGCGCATTGCTACCAGACGAATCAGCACCCGGCGAACTGCGTCTTAAGCCCGGGATCGATTCACTACCGGCCAGTGAACAAGCCCGCCAAAGCAGCCCTTTCCAATAACGACCGCTCGTTTAACAGTCAGCCGTAGGCGTACTCGGTCTTTCTTTTAGACGTCAGCCTCAGGCGTACTCGGTGTATCGCGTTTCACAGTCAGTCGCTGGCAAGCAGAGTACGCCTGCGGCTGACTGTTAAACGAAAACGAATCACCGACTACAAAGGCGGTGCTTTGGGAGCCAGGTTTTCGGGGCGATTTTCGTTTTCGCCCTTAGGGGTGACGACGTCACCCTCCACTGTCTTCGGTGCAGAGGAGGTCTCAGCGCTACAGCCCGCAACCACCAACGCACTCATCGCCAACAACAAACAGACAAACTTTTTCAAGAGAAACTCCACATCAATCTAAGGAAGCTGAAAGGACTTCACCGTCGGCACGGCCGGCCAGCTGCAACATGGTCTGACTGTCAGTCGAAAGAGGAATAGCCTTGACTGAGCCGTCGAGCAGCGTGTAGTTCACGATGTCACCAGTGTGCAAACTGCTAAAGATGTAATAACTTCGGTCGCGGTTATTGTATGGGGTACCACCAAAGCTCCTGGTCATCCAGTGCATTGGAATGGGGCCGCATGTCCAAGCCATCGATTGCTGACGCCCGGAAGCCCGCACGCCATTGGTCCATCGCCCCGTTACTTCGCCGAATGCAATCGTATTGGAAGTACCGTCAGCCGCGTCACGCCGCTTCATACTAACTCCCTGGCGGAAAACACCTCGATAGGTGTCGGCTGCCAATACATTAGCCGCGGACAGACCAAAGTAAATTCCATCCGCATCCAAACGTCCCGCACTACCCAAGTAGTTGGTGCACTGCAGATTGCGTGTCAAGGGATCAGGTAGTTCGTCGTTGACCCAGAACCCGCCGTAGATCGAAGGCGACACCAAAATGAACAGCGAGAAAGCCGCAGTTCCACCCAGCTTGCGGGCCACTTCAGCATTGTCCGATGGACACAAGAAGGCAGGCACTTTATTGCCGGTCACCGCATTGATGGCTGGAAACTCCCAGTAAGGCGCACGTCGCGGATCCAGGGTGGCAGGATACGTTCGAAAGTCCGTATCCTCCATCTTGATCGCCGAAGGAAACGGCGTGTAGATGGCATTCTGTTCCAAGTAGGGCAGGAGATATGCCAAGTG
>JADLDX010000687.1 GCA_020846515.1 Pirellulaceae bacterium | reverse complement strand
TGTTCATCCGAAAATGTGTCGGACTGGTCGCGACGCAGTACGTTGGGGCCGGGTGCAATTTGCTCCAGTCGAGCGATGCGGGTGGCGGCCAGATTGGGTTCGGCTCGCGCTAGGATACGTCGACAACCGTCTAGTAAAAGAGCGGCGCCTTCTTCACGGTTGCTGAGGGCATCGGCATAGATGCGCGAGGTCAGCCCCGTGATCAGGATGCGATGGTCTTGATCGATGTCCGGTGGTATGCGATCCAGTTCCGTAATGACTTGTTGCATCCGACGCAGACGTTCGTCAGGCTCCAGTTTGGCCCACGCATCCAGTTGACCACCCAAGGCGCGAAAGGCAGCGTTGGCTACCATGAATTCGGGATGTGCGAGACTGCGCGAGACTTCGATCGAGGCATCGGCGTCCAATCGCAACAAAGCATCGATCGACTGCAAGGCCGCTTGCTCCGTTTCAGCCTCGGCCAACTGGGTGGCCAGGGTTGCTCGCAGATAGCTTCGACCGCCTAACCAAACGCTCAAGCCGATTGCCAGACCCATCAAACACCAAAGCCATGGTCCGCCCGGCAATAACGATGCTGACTGGTTGCCCGTTTTTGTCGTTTCTGTAGCAGTTGATGCAGACTTAGAGTTAGCTGTTGAATTAGACGGGCTGGCGGCGCGACCGGGCGCGGCGGGTTGGGAACCGTGGGTACGTGGCTGGGCAGGGGGCGTTGAGGCTGTGGCTGGTTTTCCACTGCGCTGGTCGAAGCCGGAGAGCTTTATTTTGCCCGTCGTCGATGTCGGCATCCTTGGTCAACCCTGATTAACACACTTTCCCAATCAGCATTCGTTTATCCCATAGGTCCACCTATCGCAAATTGCGTAGTTTGAGGCAAGAGCAATGGATCAGCCGCAGCGCGTTAGCGTCCGGTTTTCGCGACCTTAGTTGGTGAAGATCCAGCCTTTGCGTTTGAAATACCACAGGAACGCGAGCGCCGTCGCCACCATGGCTAGCAGAGCCAGCGGGTAACCGAACGGCAAGTTCAACTCGGGCATGTTCCATGGTATGTTGGGATTAAAGTTCATGCCATAAACGCCCGCAATAAAACTCAGCGGCATGAAGATGGTGGCGATGATGGTCAGCACCTTCATGATCTCGTTCATGCGATTGCTAACCGATGACATGTAAAAGTCACGGACGTCGGCGGTCAGTTCGCGGTAGGTATCGACTAGATCAATCACTTGGATGACATGGTCGTAACAGTCACGAAAGAAGACTCGCGTTTCCGGCGAGATGAGGGCCACGTCTTCGCGCGTCAATTCGTTGATCATTTCACGATGCGGTCGTATAGCTCTGCGCAGTGCTAGCAATTGACCGCGCAAATCATGGACGCGGTGCATCTGAGAATTGTCCGCCCTGGCGGTAACTTCGTCGTCCAGTTGATCCAGCCGGTCGCTCAGCGAGTCGACCATTGGGAAGTAACTATCGACGATGGCATCCATCAGCGTATAGGCCAGGTAGTCGACCGAGGAGTTTCGAATGCGTCCGCGAGCTTGACGGAGGCGCTCACGCACCGGGTTCCAACAATCGCCCGGCCGTTCTTGAAAGGTCAGTAGCACTCCCTGCCTTAGGAACAGACTGATCTGTTCGGTACGCACGTCATCTTCGGGGTTGCACATGCGCGAGACGATGAACAAATGATCCGTGTACGTCTCCAGCTTGGCGCGTTGATGGACGTTGACCACATCTTCCATGGCCAGCGGATGAAGTTGGAACAACTGGCCAAGTTCTTGAATCGTTTGGGCAGTGCCCAAACCGGTGACATCGATCCAGGTTACGGGCCAGTGCTGTAGGAGCGGTTTTAGCTGATCGACGTTTTGAATGTCCGTTTCGTGAATGGCTGCGGGACTGTAAGCCATGACACGAATTTTCGTGGCCTGGGCATTGGGATCTGGCGCAATTGTGCCCGGTGGCGTCCCAGGCTTCACTCGCCGGCGTTGATTGTGCGAATTGCGATGACGACGAGTCGGTTTGATGACCATGGCAGGCTTTCTTCGTAGTTCTATTTTTGGTTAGAATGCCAGCATTCAGAACCGATCACAACTTACCTGGCCTACATTTCTGAGGAGCTTCACTTGCGACCGATCGTACAGATTTCGCTGGATGTTACAACAATGGAAGAGGCGATTGAAACAGCGGAATTGGCTCGTCGAGCTGGGGTCGATTGGCTGGAGGCCGGTACGCCGCTGATTTTGGCTCAAGGATTAAAAGCCGTTCGGGAATTGCGAGCTCGCTTTCCGGAAGTCCCGATCGTCGCAGATCTGAAGACCATGGACGGCGGTTATCTCGAAGCCGAGATGATGGCCAAGGCCGGGGCAACTCACGTGGTCGTCATGGCTCGCGCTCATGCTGAAACACTGCGGGTAGTGGTGAAAGCTGGCCAAGATTATGGCATTGGCGTCATGGGTGACAACTTGGGCTGTCCCGACATGGTGGCTGGCGCAAAATTGCTGGAAGACCTTGGCTGTGGGTACGTGATCCACCATATAGGCTACGATGAACGTCGCGGCATTTCGGCTCGCGGTGAAAAAGCCCCCACCCCGCTGGATCAGCTCCGCGAAGTCGTTGAGGCTGTGAGCGTGCCGGTGCAAGCTGTAGGTGGATTGTCGATTGAGCAGGCTATTGAAACTCCGTCTTATGGTGCACCACTGGTTGTCATCGGCGCTCCGCTAGCTATCAACCCCGAGCGTTTTCAGCAGGCAGGCGGCGACCTGGAAGCGGTGTTGCGCCGTATTTGCGACGAAGTACATAGCTTCGGCGATGTCGCAGTTAAGTCGAAAAAGTAATCTCCAGTCTTAGCGGCACGAGGGCCGTCCAGCCGGTCGAAGCGTCCGGCTGCTGAACTAGTCCATGTGCGTATAATTTTTTGTTTCCCAGCCGTACCTTCTCACGACCCGAGGATTCGATTTCACTCATGAGTACAGTTCTGCAACCCGCTATCGTAAACTTTGCTCCACAATCGCATTCGGTCGAACTGCGCGAAGTGCCGCTGCCTGAAATCGGCGCGGACGATGTGTTGCTGGAAGTTGCCGCCGTAGGTGTGTGCGGTAGCGATTTGCATCAATGGACAGCCGAACATAGCTGGCCGGTGAACTACCCTGTCATCTTGGGGCATGAATTCTCAGGTCGCGTGGTGAAGACAGGCGCGAACATCAAAAGCTTTCGAGAAGGTGATCGCGTGGTGAGCGAAACCGCAGCCGTGATCAACCCCGAGAGCCCGTTAGCGCGAGTCGGTCGTTACAACCTGGACCCATCGCGCAAAGGTTTTGGCTATGGTGTCGATGGCGCCATGACGACCCATGTCAAAGTACCCGCGCGCTGTTTGCATCATGTACCCAAGGATCTGCCGCTGACGACCGCAGCCTTGACCGAACCATGTTGTGTTGCCTTCAGCGCCGTGGCCAGCAACGTGACGGTACTGCCGGGCGATCGTGTCTTAGTCTTGGGCCCCGGTCCGATCGGCCTGTTGTGCGGTGCCATTGCCAAACTGCGCGGTGCTGAAGTGGCCGTGGCCGGTATCGCCCGCGATGCCGTGCGTTTGAAATTGGCAGAAGAGTTAGGGTGTGAGGCGATCGACGTTAGCGATGCCGACAAATGGGCTCGTGCGCGAGATGGCTTGGGCTGCGAAGGGGTGGTCGATGCGGCCGGCATCTCAGCCACACTGCGCGTGGCCGTCGATGTCGTTCGGCCAGCCGGCTGGATTAGCAAAGTAGGCTGGGGGCGCGCTCCAGTCGACTTCTCGTTGGATCCAATTGTGCAAAAGAACGTGACACTGCAAGGTAGTTTTTCGCATACCTGGGCCATTTGGGAACGCGTACTTGTCCTCTTGGCGAGCGGTGCTTTAGATGTCAACAAAATCGTAGGCGGGCGATGGTCCTTGTCCCAGTGGGAAACTGCCTTCGAGACCATGCACTCCGGCCAGATCGCCAAGGCTCTGCTAGTCGTCAAGGGCGACTGAAACCTCGTTTAACAGTCAGCCGCAGGCGTACTGGATATTCAGGCTTGGGCATGCGGCGGTAAGACAGAGTACGCCGAGTACGCCTACGGCTGACTGTAAAACGGGTACGCCTGCGGCTGACTGTTAAACGAGTACGCCTACGGCTGACTGTTAAACGAGTCTCGTCGACCTCCCGGGTATATGGTGGATTGGGTAAGATGTATTGCTTCGGGCAGAGTGGCTGGATTTGCGAGCTATGCCTGCCGAATTGATTCGGTATCCCCAGTTCCACGAGCCACAGATGCGGAGTGAGCAACATGGCATCGGACTTACATCGCAAAGAGCAGTTGCCGAACTTGACCGCCGCCATCGTGGCGACTTACACCAAAGAAGATCGCATCAATCATCTGGGCCATTGCCCTCTACCAAAATACGAAGTAGTCGTTGGCATTCTGGATGATCTCAAGGACATCCTCTATCCAGGGTTTCGCCGCCGTGAAGGCTTGCACATCGGTAACGTGACCTATCATGTCGGCAACCTCATCGATGGCTTGCACGACAAACTAACGCAGCAGATCGCGCGCGCCTTGCAGCATGAGGATCGCGTCCGCAATCGCAAAAGCGAATGTGAAAATCAAGTCGATTACGAAGCCAAGGGCCAGGCGATTGCTATCCATTTTCTCGAGCAGATTCCCAGGCTTCGCAAAATGCTAGCAACCGACGTCGAGGCAGCCTTTGATGGCGATCCGTCGGTCAGCAGTCGCGACGAAATCATCTTCTGCTACCCTGGTTTGGAAGCCATCACCGTTTATCGCATAGCTCACGCGCTGCGGGAGCTGGGCGTGCCCTTTATCCCACGCATGATGACCGAATGGGCCCATCAACAGACCGGCATTGATATCAATCCTGGCGCCAGCATAGGTGAGTACTTCTTTATTGATCACGGTACCGGCGTCGTGATCGGCGAGACTTGCGATATTGGTGAGCGCGTGAAGATTTATCAAGGTGTCACGCTGGGCGCGCTCAGTTTTCCAACCGACGCGGATGGTCAATTGATCCGCGGTCAAAAGCGACACCCGACCATCGAAGATCGCGTGGTGATCTACGCTAATGCTACTATTCTCGGTGGCAAAACCGTGGTGGGTGCGGAGAGCATTATTGGTTCTTCCGTGTGGATCACGAGCAGCGTGGCCCCTAAAACGACAGTCGTCTTGGAGAAGCCCAAGCTGCGGGTGCGCCTGCCCGATGAAATGGCGCCAGAGGCCAACTACCAAATCTAAGCCAGTGCGACAAAAGCCCCATTGCTTGGTCCAAAACGAGTAGTGAAGACAGGCCATGGCGACCGATGAATACACAAACCAATTGTGCGCGCCCGAAACTGCTCGCGTGATTGTCGGGGGCGGAGGCATTTTGCGCTAACTACGTGAGCCATCAGATGCGGGTAAGTCTGCTAATAGGACTCCTGATTTGCGTGAGCGGATTGGGGAGTTCTTTTGCTGGCGCTGTCGAGCCTTGGCTGAGAGATTCGGCATCTGGTGCCGCTGCTCAAGCCAACGCGGTCGAGCGCATCCCATTTGCCCGTATCACCGGCTCGGCAGCCGAAAATATTCGCGGGGTCGTCGAACGTCCCAGCTTCTTTCGTCGCTTGCCCACACAAACCATTGAATGCGATCCAGAACTCTTTACCTTGCTAGTTCGCTACCCAGAGATCATCGTCAACATCTGGGATCTAATGGGGATCACCAAGGTTGAAGTCAAACGCATCGCCCCTTATGTCTTTACCGGTCA
>JADLDX010000686.1 GCA_020846515.1 Pirellulaceae bacterium | reverse complement strand
TCGGTCGACTGGATTCGTACACTGATGCCAATGGAAACCGGTCATCTTTTTCTTTCGACGCTGCACTTCAGACTGAGAGCATTATTAATGCTCTAGGTTTTCGCACAGATGTAACTCTGGACGAATTTGGCAATCCAGTTCGCCAAGTTGGACCGCTTGGCGATGTCACAGTGAGAACATTTGATGCCGGTGGCTTCTTGACGTCGATGACGGATAGTCTTGGACGCACTACATCGCTGGTCAATAATGCCTTCGGCGAAATCATCAAGACAGTCGATCCTAAGGGTGGTGTGTCTTACGCACACAGAGATTCAAGTGGTTCAGTCACTTCAACAGTCTCCCCAGGTGGCCGGGTTCTTAAGTTCGGCTACGACTCAAACGGTAATCAAGTTTCCTTTGCGGATCCACTCGGGCTATCGCTGACGATCGCGCACGATCGGAGTGGCAAACCGACTACATTTAGTGGTGCGGGGACTGTGGACTCTGTAAGAGTGAATCGGTTTGGATTCGTGGATACGCAACACGATCGTAGCGGCTTGGTAACCACACATGTTTTCGACAACATTGGGCAAGTAGTGCAGAGCATCCAAAACATTGGAGGATCAACAGAGTACCAAACTTCCTACCAATACGATGCTTCCGGTCGCTTAGTGCAAATGACCGATCCGGACGGTGGCGTGACACGCTACACCTATGATTTGCTCGGGAATATGATTGCTCAAACTTCACCGCTCAATCAAGTCACGAAATACGTCTATGATGCGCGAGGGAAACAACTGGAGATAATTTATCCCGACAATACTTCAAGCACGGATAGCGATAATCCGCGTCG
Source organism: Pirellulaceae bacterium (assembly GCA_020846515.1). Lineage (GTDB taxonomy): Bacteria > Planctomycetota > Planctomycetia > Pirellulales > Pirellulaceae > Aureliella. The sequence continues at coordinate 5,653 of JADLDX010000686.1, read as the reverse complement.
TCGATTCGAGTATGACGCCGTCGGTCAGCTCACAAAGGAGATTGATGAACGCGGAAATGCGACCAGTTACCTTTACGATGCTATGGGGCGACTAACTGTCACGTTGCTACCAGACTCAACGCCGCTAGATGACTCAGACAATCCAAGACTAGTTACCCGCTATGACTTGGTTGGGCAGGTCGTGGAGGAGATAGATGCACGAGGTTTCTCAACGCACTATGTGTATGATGAACTTGGCAATTTGATAAGGCGAACAACTCCTGATGGAGCGATCCTCCGTTTGGAATACAGTATCGATTCTCAAAAGACCGCCGAAACCGACCCACTCGGTCAAATAACAACATATCAATACGATAGTGCTGGCAGGTTGGTTAGCGTACTGGAGCCAGGCGGCCGGAGTTTTGCGATCGAGGCGTCGGCAAACGCCGACAAAGTTGCAGTGACAACGCCTCGCGGACAGGACGTTCTGCTTGAGAAGGATAATGCTGATCGATTAGTGGCATCGATAGATGCGCTGGGTGCTTCATGGGAATACGAATATGACAGCATGAACAATTTGACGAGATCGATCTCGCCTGAGGGAGTAGAGGTTCAGCATCTCTTCGATTGGGCAAAGCGCAGGGTTCGAACTACTTTCGCCACAGGGCAATCGTCAAGTCGCGAATATGATGACGGCGGAAACTTAATTCGAACTGTCGATTTCGACGGTCGCGAGATAAGTTATGTGTACGATGCGCGAAATCGACCTATCCAAAAGATTGTGCAGGGTGGCGAGACTATCAACTACACCTATGACGTCGCCAATAACCTTACTTCCATTACAGATTCACGCGGCACGCTGACGCTAGTGTACGATGAACGAAATCGTCTCGTTTCTCAAGCTGATCCACAATCTGGCGTGATCGGGTATGCGTACGACAGCAACGGCAACGTCACTCAGCTAACGCATGCTGGACGAGTTGTTACCTATAGCTGGGATGCCATGAATCGGCTTACAACCGTTTCGATAGGTACCCAGTCGACGAGCTATGTCTATGATGCGCTCGGACGGATGATCGAACTGCAATATCCGAATGGTCTGCGAGAACAATATGCATATGGAGTTGATGGGCGATTGAGCTCAGTGAATGTTGTAAGAAATGCGGCCATCGTCTCAACGCGAGAATATACCTATGCAGCATCTGGCGCTATCACACAGATCGTGCAGACCGAAGGTGTTCGAGTTGACACTTCCAGCTTCGAGTACGACGCCAATGGCCAACTCATACAAGAGAGTCACGGTCTGAATGGAGTACCAATTAAAGCTATTCAATACAGATATGATCGAGATGGGAACAGAATCGAAAAAGTAGAGGGAGCAGAGCGGATTACATATCGATACGACGCTAATGGTTGGCTGTCGGAGTCGCTCAAAAACGGCGTGAGAACTGTTTACTCTTACGATCAAGCTGGTCGTCTTGTATCAAAAGCTACGGACGGGGCTCCGGTAACGCGATATACATGGAATGCGCTCAATCGACTTACATCCGTCGATTTAGATGGCGATGGCAATGCAGAGATTCGATACCGCTATGATGACTTCGGCGACTTGGTTGAGAAAAATGAAAATGGAGTCCTCACGCTTTATACCGTAAGCCGATTAGGAACTCTTTCCCAAGTTCTACTGGAGCGAAGCGGCAGCGAAGAGACATTCTCTGTTTATGGCGTCGAACTAATCGCCAGGCAACATGGTGCGGAAACTGTTTATCAACACACCGATGCGCTTGGTACAGCAGTCATGACATCCGACCAAACGGGCACAATTCAAGTGCAGCGTTACGACGCTTTTGGAAATGCACTCAATGTACAGGCCGATGGCAGACGTTTTCATGATATGGAGTACAACGACGAATCAGGCATGTATTTCGCGCGTGCTCGACATTATTCGCCTGAACTGGGGCGATTCATCTCGCCAGACCAACTGCCTGGAATGGGGCAGATTCCACAAACTCAAAATCGGTTTACATACTCACACAACAATCCAACAAATCTCAGTGACCCATCGGGTTACAGCCCACTCATAGAACAACAAGTTGTCAATGGCATTCGGACCACGCAAGCAAGTTTCAAAATCGTGAAAACAGTCAAGGTTGCAAGAGAGCGTGGGGAGCTAGCTGCCCAACTGGGGTGGTTCGTTGGTGCTGCGGTGTCCTATTATATGTTCGATCTTATATCGCAACTTCGAAATGGCGAATTTAAGCCTCCGGGAAAAGTGAGCATAGATATCTTTGAATACAAATGGTCCAAAGATCTTTGGATGATGGGATTTAAAATATCGGCTAGCCGAAGTGGTAGAAAGTACGAATTTGACCTTGGTAAGTTGCCCGGTTCAGACGTTGGAGTCAAAGTATTTCTTGCGTTTTGTGGAACCAAATTCTGCGGAGGTGGTGGGGGATTGGAGTACACGTTCAGAGAAATACCTGAGACTGGCGACGGCAAAGGTCTTTTTCTAAGCATCAAAGCCTATGCAGGACTAGTCGCAAACTCGGAGTATGTTAATGTTCCTCTGGATGTGAACTTTTCCATTAAGTTTAATGCGTTTTCAACGTTTAAGTACGAGTTCACGATTTTCTCCGGAGAGGGATTGTTAGAGAAGACAAAGGAATTGTAGAAGTGGATTAGTAACGGCGGCAGGGATTGAAGCAATCGCCATGAATATGTATCGATGGAACGCGATGTCGGTTTGCATGCATCCATAAGGCGTGTAAATATCGAGCGGTCTTTACGCCAACGACGTTGTATTCCATAGCCCGGGGTTCGCGGCAACGCCGCGTACCCAGGGTTGGCGATACGGCCGGCGTTGAATACCCCAACGGGGTTTTACAAATGCACGTTGCCCGCGTACCAAGCATGCGTCATATGCGGTCGACCATGCCTACCGACGGATGGTCCAACGCCGTTGGGGTGATCACGTTTGGGGTGGGCCGTGACGGGCGGCGGCGGCCGGGTACCCAGGGTACGCGGCTTCGCCGCGAACCCTGGGCTGTGGAATGTAACGCCGTTGGAGTAGGTGCCATGTGGTCGCGATGCGCGGAAAAGGGGTCAGGTCTATTTAATACTTGGTCCGAATATCGGCGTTTGGTCAAAGACCAGTTCCGTGTCCGCGATATTGACCGCCACGTTGGCATCCTCGGCAAGCACAACCGGTTGCAGTTCAGTGGATCCGGCTAAAAGATATCGCTCGATGCACTGCGAGCCAGCCCTCGCATTGCCTCAACTAATTGTCGCCGAACACAACTTGACGCGCCGAACTGCTATGCGACTAACTAGACGTCCCAAGTTGCATTACTTGCGACACCTCGACCTCAAGAGCAGGTAGCAAAACGCCAGATGCGGCTTGGCCGGCAGTGAATTCGCCATGCAGTCTGTAGGTAGCCTCTTCGAGCACCAATACCGTGATGCGTTGCTGTTCAGGGTCGACGATCCAGTATTCAGGGATGCCCGCTCGAGCGTAGTCTCGGCGTTTGTCTTCATAATCACGTTTCGCTGCTTCGGCCCCTTCGCTGACGACTTCCATCGCAAGGTCAACACGGGTCGGGTACCCACGCGGGTCTTTCGGTTCGCTGCCCGGGGCAAAATACATCACGTCGGGCTCACGGATATTCTTTTCGAACAGCCGAATCGGCAATGGTGCAGCCAGCGCTTCCCCCACGCCCGCAGTCGCGACCTCGATAGCGCGTACCAAAAACTTCACCATCAACTGGTGCAACCATGTAGGCATCGGCAGGACCTCAAGAGTTCCGTCGACAAGCTCGATCAGGCGATTGCCTTGTAACGCATAAAAGTCATTCTCCGACCACTGCCCCTGCGCCGGAAACAGATGTGCAACTGCCCAGGTCGGTTCGGGATGAGGCGGCTTGGCACTTGAAGTAGAAGACATAGCGATCGTCGAAATGAGTAGACCGAAAGTGGACTTAGCGAAGTGCTTAATTGTAGCTCGAGAAACGGAAAAGGGGTCAGGTCTATTTTATACCAGGGCCAAATATCGGCGTTGGGTCAAAGACCAGTTCTGTCTCCGCGATATTGATCGCCACCTTCGCATCCTCGGCAGGCACAAGCGATTGCAGTTCAGTGGATTCAGCTAAAAGATATCGCTCGATGCACTGCGAGCCCACGTTTACGATCCAATACTCCTCGACACCCGCCGAATGATAGATGGCCGCCTTGGCGCGATCTTTTTCAATTGTGCTGTCCGCTACTTCGATCACCAATCGACAATCTGTGCCAGAGGGATGGCGGTCACGATAGTCTTGATGAGCCCCTACGACGATGGCAATATCCGGTTCTGGTTCGCTTCGCTGCGTAGTGATTGGCAATTGACATCTCATGATATAACCGCCAGGCAATCGGCTTTGGAACCACTCTGACAATAGGCCAACAAGATAACCATGCACGGGACGCTGATTTATCTTCGCAACTATCCATCCTTCCAATAGCTCCACTTTATCCTCTGGCGTGAGCATACCGAGTTCTCCTAACTGACGGTATTGAGCTACCGAGAATCGGCGCAGTGGCAGAGGCGGTGCCAGCAGAGAGCCAAAATCGAATTGCGTAGCCATTCGCTCGTCCATTACAAAGTGCCCAGCGATAATAGAGTTGCCTTTCGCAATATCGATTCTAACATGAGAAACGAGAAAAGGGGGCAGGTCTCTTTTCACGGGATTTGCCCTGTCGGTAGACCCCACCCCAACGCCTTCAAGATCTCGCAGATATCGAGGCACTTGGCGGCATCAATGACCAGGAGCCCAATGGAAATGGATGAGTCGAAAGCACTATCTCGAGGTATCAGCGCTGACGTGTCACCGGCTGCGATCGAACGTCGGCTTGAGATAGTCGACGAACTTAGGGAGCTATCCATGGAGTTGGCTGGTGCGAAATGGCTTGGACCCGTTCAAAACGCTGCGGCTGATGCAAGCCTCGACCCAGGGTAGGCGGCTACGCCGTGAACCCTGGGCTATGGAATGGAACGCCGTTGGCGTAGGTGCCATCGGTGGATTCGTTTATTCACCACGTGGTCGACCTGAAGAAACCGGGGCGAAGGCCCAGCGGCTAATATGCCCCCTCGTTTAACAGTCAGCCGTAGGCGTACTCGGCTTATTGAGGCTAAGGTCCTGCGTTGATGCAGTGGATGAAGAAACCGGGGCTAACGCCCAGCGGCTGATAACCCCAGGCCGTGAGACCTTAACCCAACAGGCCAACGAGCTTTACTCATAAAGCAACGCGTGCAAGATGGCTTGAGGTTCCAATTGACTGGGCCGTGGTGGCACTAACTGATTATCCAGAACCTGCTGGAATCCACGATTGTCCAAGCCCAGCGTCTCGAGATTCTTCACGAACGCGGCTTCATACTTCAACGGCCCGTCACGAAACGCGTGGTCCTCGTCTAGTGCAATGACTTGCGACAAAAGCCACGGACGAACTTGAAGCACCCACGGCTGGTCCGGAACATTCTTCAATACGATCCGGCAATCTTGAGCCGCTATGTAATACTCTTCGCGGGCTCTGGTCCCAACGCCCATCGCGCGGCTCAAATCGGCCAGCTTGACGAACAACTGAATGATCTGCTTGCGCTCGGAGTAGTCATCCGGCTCTGACTTGGATAGTCGCAATTTCT
>JADLDX010000685.1 GCA_020846515.1 Pirellulaceae bacterium | reverse complement strand
TCGCTGTAAATGACTCGTTCGAAGGCCGAGAAGTTGTACCTGTGGCACAATGCATCTCGGACCTCGTTCATGGAGCGCTCCTGATCGTTGACGCGCTGGACCACGTTGCGGATCGGGTGCACAAAACCGGCATCCCATTGGGCCGAAAAGCCGGCGCCGTTCCAATCCACAGGCTTTGTCAGCCAATCGTTATTCTGCAAATCCTCGGCGATCGTGATCTTATGGGGGAACTTAAAGTGAATTTCCCGATTGATCCACTGGGCCAATGACCAACCTTCAGGTATTTCTACCTGACCGTCGATAGTTCGCATGAACAACGTCATATCATAGCGAAGCCCATCCATGTGGTACTCGTCGACCCACATCATGGCGTTGTCACGAATGTAGCTCCGCACCTCAGCGCGGCCGTAATCCGGGCGCGAGTCGCCCCAAGGCGTGCTCGAGCGCCAGTCGTTGTAAAAATAGATGCCCCCTTTGCCGTTCTCGCTCCAACCATCAAACTGCCAAATGTGCAAATCGCCAGGGCCGAAATGGTTGTAGACGACGTCCAGAATCACCGCGATTCCGTTCTGATGCGCGAGCTTCACCAACTCTTTCAGTCCGTAGGGCCCACCGTAGGTGCTCTCGACGGCGTAAATATGAGCCGGATTGTAGCCCCAAGAGATATCGCCGGCGAATTCAGCCGTGGGCATCAATTGGATACAGTTCACCCCCAGTCTTTTCAAATAACCGAGTTTCTCTGCGACGTGCTCAAATGTTCCTGGCTTGTTGGGCCGTGAGCGATTAAACGTTCCCACGTGCATTTCGTAAATCACAAGCTCGTTGAAGGGTGCGATCTTGAAATCAGCGCCTTCCCAGTCAAACTCGGGATCATAAACCACTCCATTGCCGACAGAGTTCGTGACTTCGCGGCTATGAGGGTCGATACGGCTGAGCTTCTGCTGGCCATTCCAAAGTATGTAACGATATTCGTCACCGACCTTGGCTTCGGGAACGTCAACATACCAATGCCCTGCCTCTTCGGACTCCAAGAGGTTAGCCTTTTCTTGCCAATCATTGAAGTCGCCGACGACGCTGACCTTCTCGGCGTGAGGTGCCCATACACGGAAGGCCACACCACCTTCATGAGGAATGCAGCCCATGCCCGCGTGTTTTTGTTGCTCAGTCCTCGCTTCTCTTTTTATAGGTTTGCAAACAGTTGCCATTTGTGCCCTTCAGAGTTGAACGCTTGGCGTTACAAAGGTTGATACGCAATCATCTTGGTAGTTGCATTTACTATGCCGGCAGCAGCATATCTTGAATCAGAGTGTCCTCGGAAGAATCCCGCGATTTTCCCGACAAGTATGGTCTGTGAATTGCACAGCTGGCTGATTCGCAACCAATTGTACCGGCACGAGATTTTCGTCTTACTCCACGAATGAACACAGACACGCTTGTGATTTGGAATCCTAACGCAGGCTCGGTGGCTCAAGCTGCCGATATCCGCCAACTTATTGAGCAGGATTCTCGCATTGAACTTTACGAACCCAATTCTGCTGCTGACGCCAGAAAGAAAGTCGAGCTGAGCACTCAACACGGCAGTAAGTTGGTAATTGCCGCGGGAGGCGATGGCACGATCAACTCGGTGATCAACGGGCTGAGCGGTGCACCCTCAGATACCGTGCTAGGCGTGCTGCCCCTCGGGACAGCCAACGACTGGTGCGCCTCGCTCAGCATTCCTAACGATATCCAGACGGCCTGGGAGGTGATCGAGCGGCGAACCGTCCGTGCGATCGACGTGGTTGAGCTCGAAACTCGCCTGCAGACCACTCGATTCGCGAATATTGCCACCGGAGGCAATAGTCATCGAGTCACCGAGCAGATCACGGCTGAGATGAAGCAGCGCTGGGGTGCACTTTGTTACATCCGCGGTGCCTTCACAATTCTTAACGATCTCGAGAGTTTTCGTGTGGAAATTTCCTTTGACCAAGGGCCGATAGAAGTTTTCGACGCCTGGAATCTCATGATCGCCAATGGTCGGACTTCAGCGGGCCGGGTTGAAGTTGCACCTCGTGCTCGGCTAGACGATGGACTATTAGATGTGGTAATCATCCAGTCTGGCACCATGATCGACCTAGCAGACCTCTCCGCAAGATATCTCTTTTCAGATTATATTGAGTCGGATCAGGTGCTCTACCGACAGGCCCGTATGGTGACGCTCAATTCCAAGCCTCCTTTGATATTCTCCCTCGATGGCGACCTCATCGACGAGCATCCCGTGTCGTTCCGATGCCTGCCAAACCGACTCAATGTTTTCGTGGGACCAGAGTACGATACCCCATGAGAAGGTTCGCCGAAGTCATACTACGAGAGCCAATTTTATTGGCCTTTATCGCTCTCTCTGCGGGCGGAGTTTGGGCGTTTGTCGAACTGGCAGACGCTGTGGGCGATGGCGATTCCCACCAGATCGACGAGGCACTGATCCTCGCCCTGCGGAACCCGGCCGACAAAGCCGACCCGATTGGGCCCAAGTGGTTTGAAGAGGTAATGCGGGATTTCACCGCCTTGGGTGGCTACGCCATACTTACGCCACTGACTTGCTCTGTGGCGATTTATCTATGGCTAAGAGATCGCGGGCGCATGGCACTATTGGTGTTAGTCGCCGTGGCGGGCGGTGTTTTGTTAAGTACGCTCATGAAGTCGTACTTCGACCGTCCCAGGCCTGATCTCGTTCCGCACGGTTCGTATGTGCTGACTAAAAGCTTTCCCAGCGGTCATGCTATGCTGGCCGCAACGACGTACCTCACCCTCGGCGCTGTCATGGCGGAGGCCGAGAAGCGACGAAGCCTACGAATTTTCTTTCTGGTGATTGGTCTGCTGTCAGCAATCATCGTTGGCATAAGCCGAGTCTATCTTGGCGTACACTGGCCAACCGATGTTCTCGCAGGTTGGTGTGCGGGTGCGGCCTGGGCACTGTGCTGCTGGACGCTAGCACGCATCTTCGATCCGAGCCGCCAATCCGACAGTTCGAATGCCAGCCTGGCAGATAGCACAGATTAGCTAACTGCCGGCGTGGGCCAGTTCAGGGCCCCAAGATGCATTCTCTTCATAACCTCGGCACTCCAATTCGCTGCGAATAATGCGAATACCTCGTGGTGCTTCAATGCCTATTGAGACAGCTTTCCCTCTGACTTTCAAGACGCGAACAACAATGTCAAGTTCAGGCAAGAGAATTTCATCACCTTCCTTGCGCGATAAAACTAGCATCGAATGACTCCTCCAAATTGAGTGCAGAACCCCCCCTGTCGTCGTTTTAATCGGCAAATGACGTGCCGCTAAGTCGAAATGCTGAAATGCCAGTGGCACAACTACCTATCTTTGCCAGCATCGCGGAATTCGCAGGTGCGTGTACATTCGCCAACCACCTGTTGGCACGAGAGCGTGCAGATTGTTAATCGCAAAATCACCAAAGTCGCGCCACTCTCAGTCGAGCTATGTTTAATAAGTGTTTGAGGAGCAGGGTCCTGACTGAGTATAGCGTGCCGAAATTTCGGATTGCGAGTCGGT
>JADLDX010000684.1 GCA_020846515.1 Pirellulaceae bacterium | reverse complement strand
TATGACCGAAGCCTACTATCAAGTTCGATTTGGCCGAAATAATGCTTTATCGCCAGAGAAACTCCAGCAGATCTCTGCAGCGCTCGACCAGATGGAAGTGCATGTTGCGCCGAATTCCGCCAGGCACTCACGCTAAGCGGAGCGCAACCAGTGCATCAGTTGCTCTTACCTTGACAAGGTAAGAGCGCGCGACATGGCTGGTCAGATAGATTTACCGCTGTAACTTTGCGCTTCGGTTGGCCCGTGCTGGTCTGTCATGGCCTAGTCTGTCATGGCCTGGTCTGTCATGGCCTGGTCTGGCACATCCGTAAACGCGGGCGATGCTGCCACTTAGTTAACAATGGCGATGTTGATACGTCGGCCTTCTTGGTCGAAGAAGACGGTGCCTTCTTTCAGTGCGAACAAGGTGTAGTCCTTGCCCATGCCGACATTGCGACCAGGATGAAACTTTGTACCCACTTGGCGAACCAGAATGGAACCAGCGGTAACTTGCTCGCCACCAAATCGCTTGACCCCACGTCGCTGAGCATTGCTGTCGCGTCCGTTACGGGTCGAGCCTTGACCTTTCTTGTGTGCCATTACTGAGTTCTCGTCGCCAACTTTGTGAGTGATTGATTCGTTTGACAATAATTCTGGGCAGGTGCGAAGGCGATCTGCCCAACTTGACAAGAGAATCCTAACGATAAATCCAATAGTGATCAAGACGCTCCTGCAGGCCATACTTGCTGAGTATCAGTTTTTGATGGGCAGAATCACTATAGGCAGGCACTCCATATCGGATTTTGTCGGCCAATTCGTTGACAGTATCGCCGGGCCTGGAAAAGTTCAGCACGAGCGTCTTTTGCTTGCTAACCAATTTGCCATCCACATTTTCGGTTTTCTGGGCATTGGTCAACCCTCGGACTTCGACCGAGAAAAAATCCGTTCGCGGGTCAACGTCGGTCCAGGTAGCTACCCCCCAAACTTCGTGGGATTCGCGCGGGGTCGACAATTGAATAGGCACTTTCTGAATAGCAATGGCATCATAAACAGGCTTGCCAACGCGTTCTTTTTCAGTGATTAGTGGAATGGCCTGGGGAATGAAGCGGCTTTCAAACCGTTTACCCAGTGCTGAACAGTTCATGGTGAAGCCCGGCAAAAAGCGGCGTACCGTACGCCCAGCTCCTGGAGCTGGCTGGAAAATCTCATTGCCAAAGCTGTCTTTGCTCGGCGAGGGATCAATATCGCCACCCAGGTAACGCACGTAATACAGCAGATACCAGACGATCTTGGTTTCGACGACTCCCTGGGCATTGGTCAATTCGACAGGGATCATGCGAACTGGTTTGAAGCCCATTTCCATTGACCAGACTTCATGGCGGAATATCTGGTTCTTGGCCAGGATTGCCAATGTCTCACTGGCCGGCGCCAAGTTAGGTGTCCAGTTCAGTTCGGCGGGCGGTGTGACCAGTGGGAGATCGAATGGACCTTCGAAAGTTTCCCCAAATTCGGCCGCCGGTGGGATAATGTGGATAGCATCTGCCGCCAGACGCCGACCTGAATTGGCCGCCACAGGCAGGCCAGCCGCCGGCGCTGATTGTGCGGCACCAGCTGTTTGTGCTTGAGCCATCGGCGCGCTCCCAGCACTAATCAGAGCCAGGGAAACCCATAAAGCTGTCAAACTTTTCGATATTCGCAGCCAGCGGACGACCATGCTTGGAATCCGTTAGAGAAAAGCGGGCTAAAGCCCAGGACAAGATTTCTTCCAACCTGTAGTGTAGTCGCTAGCTCGAAGAACTGAAGCTTTTTTTTACCCCACCTCTAGGTGAACTTGTCCGTAGCCACCTGTCGCTACCGTAGCCACCGTCGCCAGACGGTGGACTGGGTCCGTAGCCACCCGTCGCCAGACGGTGGACTGGCGGAGACAAAATCCACCGCTTGGCAGCGGGTGGCTACGTAAACCGCTTGGCAGCGGGTGGCTACGTAAACAAAATCCACCGCTTGGCAGCGGTGGCTACGTAAATTTGAACGGTATTGTGTTTAACCGCGTGGCGTCACCTTGGCAGAGTCTGCCTATGGGGTCACACTAACTTCCGCGGCTAACTTAGATGGTTCTACAGTACTATCGGATAAGGGTTGATCGATGGCCACGCCAAAGGTGCTCATTCTGCGAGCCCCTGGAACGAATTGTGAAGTCGAAACTGCGTACGCCTTTGAATTGGCTGGCGCACAGACAACTTTATTGCACGTAAACCGACTGATCGAATCGCCTCAACTGGCCGCCGACCATCAGATTCTTTGCTTCCCAGGTGGATTCAGTTATGGCGACGACATCGCTGCTGGCAGAATTCTGGCACAGCAGCTGAAGGTCCACCTTAGCGACACAGTCAACCAGTTTCGCGACGCCGATCATTTGGTGCTAGGTATTTGCAACGGTTTCCAGATCATGATGCGTTTGGGCATTTTCTTTGAAAACCCAGAGCATCCGCCGGCGACCTTGACGCTCAATCGTCAGAATCGCTTCGAAGATCGCTGGGTGCACCTGGCCTCGGCGGCCAGCAATTGTGTTTTCTTGCAAGGCATCGATCGCATGTACTTGCCCATGGCACACGCCGAAGGGCGAATGGTCTTGCGGAACGACGACGACGGTTGTCGTTTTGCAGGCACGAACCAGTTGTGCTTGCGTTACGCCGAAGAACATGGCGCGGTGTCCAATACTCAACTACCATTTCCAGTTAATCCCAATGGATCGGAAATGAATGTGGCGGGCCTGAGCGACGCGAGCGGCCGCATTTTTGGGCTAATGCCCCACCCAGAAAGGCATATCGAAGCGACACATCATCCATACTGGACACGTCGGGCCGAACAACCGGCACATGGCGATGGTTTAGCTCTCTTCCAAAATGCGGTCAACTACTTCGCGTAGGCCGATCGTGCTACAGTTGTAGTAGGTGGCTCTCGAGGAATTCCAATACGAAAATTTCATTTTCCGGGTGTAAATGTCATGAAGTACCCACTTTCGACGGCATGGAATTGGTCTTTACGCCTGAGCCTCTTGTGGCTGGTCGCCGCGACTAGCCCCTATGGATGGGCCATCGAGCAGCCTCAGCCACCTCCGGCCGATGGTCTGAGTCCGACGCAAGAAGCGCCGCCACGAGGCTCCACCAAGTCTTCCACCAAGCCATCGGCGAAAACGTCTGCCAAACAGGATGGCAACGCGGGAGATTCGAAAGGTGATTCCGCCAAGAAATCACCAGCCAAAAAATCGCCGGCGAAAAAGCCGAGTGAATCAGCCGGCAAGCCCGTCGGTGCCGAGCAGGCATTCATTCGTACGGTCAAAGGGGCGAACAATCAGATTGTGAAATTGCAGACGGCAGTCGTGACCTACAAGGCGGCCGCTGGCCCTTACTCAGGTGCAGAGGTCGACTTGATCGGCGCCATTCACATCGCCGACAAGACCTACTTCAAAAATCTGAATTCGATGTTCCGCAGCTACGAAGCGTTGCTGTATGAAATGGTCAGTGATCCGGAGATGGTCAAGCAGTTGGATAACGTGCGGGCCAAGGATCGCAGCGCGATCAGTGCTCTGCAAAGCGGCATGAAGGACATGTTGGGCTTGAGCTTTCAATTGGAAGAGATTGATTACCAGGCCAAGAATTTTGTGCATGCTGATATGAATCCCGAAGAGTTCTCGCAGAGTCTCAATGAGAGGCAAGAAGGGATCATGCAGTTCATGATGCGTTCGATGGGATCCAGCCTGGCGCTGCAGAGCTCGAAGAAAGGTGGCGACCTGAATATGCTCAGCGCTCTGTTGTCGGGCAATCGTGAGTTGGCCATGAAGCGGGTGGTGGCTGAGCAGATGGAACAGATGGACGGCCAATTGGCGGCCATTGCCGGAGACGACGGCAAGAGCACGTTGATTACCGAACGCAACGCCAAGGCCTTGGAGGTTCTCAAGAAAGAGCTCGATGCTGGCAAGAAACGGTTAGGCATCTTCTACGGTGCCGGTCACTTCAAACACATGCACGAAGAAATGGTCCAGCAGTTTCAAATGAAACCGACCAAAACGATATGGCTGGACGCTTGGGATATGCAGAACTGAGCAGTAAACGAATCGCTCCGCGACTCGTCATTCATTCTTCCGCATGAAGATGCCCTAACGTAAGAGCCCCGTCACGGAGTGCCGGGGCTACATGCTGCATATAATTCTGCGTGGTGATGTCTAACCCAAGAACCTCGACACGGAATGCGGGGGAAAAAAGGAGCATACAATGGCCACCAATCTCGGTCGACGTGCGAGCGAAGTCTCGATTGGTCAGTACCTCATTCATCGCCTGCAAGAGTATGGTATCCGCGATGTGTTCGGCATACCGGGCGATTACGTACTGGGTTTTTATAGTTTGCTGGAGCAGAGCCCGATCAATGTCGTGGGCTGCACGCGCGAGGATTGCGCCGGCTTTGCTGCTGATGCCTATGCGCGAATCAATGGCATGGGCGCGGTTTGCGTCACTTACTGCGTCGGTGGGCTGAGTGTCTGCAACAGCTTGGCGGGCGCTTTTGCCGAAAAGTCACCGGTGGTCTTGATCAGTGGCGCTCCGGGCTTGAATGAACGCGTAAATAATCCGCTGCTGCACCACAAGGTCCGCGAGTTTCATACTCAGTTGCAGGTTTTCGAAAAACTTTGCATTGCGACAGCCGAACTAAACGATCCCCTGATGGCCTTCAGCGAAATTGACCGCGTGTTGGATGCGGCCGATCGATACAAACGTCCTGTGTACATCGAACTGCCTCGGGATATGGTGAGCGTGATTCCGCCTATAGCGCACAGCTACCGTCGTGAAACGCAGACTGTCGAGCCGCAGGCTTTGGCCGAAGCCATTCGCGAAGCCTCAGGTCGACTGCAGGCTGCTCAGCGGCCCATTATTATCGCCGGCATCGAAATCCATCGCTTTAATCTGCAAGATCAAGTATTGAAGCTGGCCGAGCAAGCCAAGATTCCACTGGCCGCTACGCTGCTTGGCAAAAGTGTAGTACCCGAAAAACATCCGCTTTATATCGGACTGTATGAAGGTGCCATGGGGCGAACCGAAGTGACCGAGTATGTCGAGGACAGCGACTGTGTCCTGCTGCTGGGTGCCTTCATGACGGATATCAATTTGGGGATCTACACAGCCAAGTTGAATGTGCCCAATTGCATCTACGTTACCAGCGAGCAACTGCAGATCTCGCATCACTTCTATCATCATGTTCCGCTGGATGAATTTCTCAACGGATTGATTGCGGCCAAGCCTCAGCCTGCAGTTCGCGAGATTCCCGAAGCACTGCGCCCTCGTGCTTCGCGACCGTTTGAGCCTCGTCCCGAGCAACCGCTGCAGATCAGCCGGATGGTCAAGGCGATCGATCAGCGATTGGATGACGACACCATCGTAATTGCGGACATCGGTGATGCGTTGTTTGCGGCTACGGAACTGTGCATCCATCAACGTACCGATTTTCTCAGTCCGGCCTATTACACATCGATGGGCTTCTCCGTCCCTGCGGCTGTGGGTGCCTGCTTTGCCAAACCGGAAAAACGCGTGCTAGTGATGTGTGGCGATGGCGCTTTTCAGATGACAGGCAATGAACTGTCGACCCTGATTCGCAACCAGTTCTCGCCTATCCTGATCATTCTGGACAATCACGGTTACGGCACCGAACGTTTCTTGCACGCTGGTCAATGGAAGTACAACGAGATCCTGCCTTGGAACTACCATTGCTTGCCAGAGTTGTATGGAGCAGGCAAGGGATACCTGGTCCAAACTGAAGGCGAATTTTTAGCTGCACTGGACAGCGCATGGAACGACCGCAGTCAGTGCCATGTGATTCACGCCAAATTGGTAGAGGGCGACGCCAGTCAAACACTGCTGCGTCTTGCCGAGCGATTGGGTGCGCGTGTGGCAGGTCAACCTTAATGTGTCGTGCTGAGAGTCGCCGATCAGGGGCCGATCATGATCGCGCCAGGTTCGGGCATGGCTTGCATTTCGCCTTCGAATAACTCGCCATCGATAATCTGTGCATCCGGAGCCAGTGTCGGGTCATTCGGATCGACCAGGCCCCACGATTCGCCGTAATTGGCTCCGAACTCAACCGTGCTGCCGCTTTGATACGCGCCAGCATCGCTGAGTGTCGAGCCCACTCTGCCGCAGGTTGGGTTGCCACGCTGCCACTTGCCACCAACTCCCGGGTAGTCGCACATATGTTCTGTGCTGCACATAGTGCAACCGAGCGAGCTGGCCAGGGCAGCCAGGCTCAACCACAGTACGGGCGATAGCGTTCGCATGATCATTTCGCGCATCTCGGGGAAGTGAGAGAAAGTGCCGTAGGACTTTCATCGGCAGCTAGCAAAGGCTTTGTGCAGTTAAAATGTATCGATTGTGCGAAGTTTTCCGGCTGTAGACGAATCGCTCCGCGACTCGTCGATTATTTCAGGACGGCTTGCAGCAAGCTGTCGGGCAAGCAGCTCCAATGCTCGGATACAGGTGCCGATACGCTGCAGGCTTTGGCGGTTTGTGGATGTCGAAATTCCAGGCGTTGGCAATGCAGCGCCAGGCATTGTCGAAAGCCTTCGGGGTCTAGCGGTCCGAAGGTTTGTGAACTGCCGTAGCTCCAATCGCCTAGCACGGGATAGCCACGGCTGGCCAGTTGCAAGCGGATTTGATGCATGCGTCCGGTCAGCAGTTGGATGTTGACCAGTGTGAAACCCGCTTCGCTCACCAGCGGCTCGGCATCGAGTTCCGCCAGTTTGGCTCCATCGCTTTCGGCAGAGACAATTTCCGCTAGCGGCTTTTCGGGAATCTTGCGCAAGTAATCCGACAGACGCACGCGACCTGGTGGCATGATACCGTGCACGACGGCGATGTAATGTTTGGCCACTTTACGACTGTGGAATTGTTCACCGAATCGTTTCAATGCGCGTTGATTGCGTGCGAGCAGCATGACACCCGAGGTACCACGATCCAAGCGATGTGGCAGACCGATGAAGGGACGTCCTGGGTGCGAGTCGCGGGCTGCCAACTGTTGAACCAGCATCTCTTGTACGTTCTCGATGCCTGCTGCACTCTGCGAGAATAAACCGCTGGGTTTGTTGATGACTAGGAAGTGAGCTTCTTCGAGTAAGATGTCGAGCATACGAAACTCGCGTTTACCATCAGCGCAAAAAAATAACGAGGAGTCCCGGCCACGAAAAACAACAAGGACGACAGTTGTTTTTCCACGAACTCCTCGTTACAGACTCTTTTTTTAGTGTGTACTCAGAATTGGTCAAGATGGAAATCGATTTTTCTTCGCTTCTCTTTTTCTCAACTACGCGTTTCATGACTGCTGTGCGATACTTGAGCGCAGAGGTTCGACACCATGTCAAATGATTCCATACCAGCATCGCGCGAGCACATCCTGTTCGTTACTGGCCAGCTTGCGCAGAGCGCTGTGCAATCGACTGTCAGCAGTCTTGCCGACAAGATCGGTTTTGATTTTTCGATCGTAGCTTTGCCGATTACGGTGGCTGCGTTGATGACTCCGAAGTGGTTGCTGCGCAAGTTGACAGTGCCTGCGGGCGTGACGCGCATCATCGTACCTGGTCACTTAGAAAGTGGACTGAATGAACTGCGTAGTGGTTTATCAGTGCAGGTTGATTGTGGTCCGCGCGACATTCGCAATTTGTCAGAATTCTTCGGGAAAAAGCGCGAAAGCGCTGCTGACCTGACGGAGTACTCGATTGAGATTTTGGCTGAGATCAATCATGCTCCCGCCTACTCGATGGATCAATTGATTTCGCGCGCCATTCAACTGCGCGAGCAAGGCGCCGACATCATCGATTTGGGTTGCACGCCTGGGGTAACCTGGCATAACGTCGGTGATGCAGTCAGTGCGCTGCGCGAGCGTCAGATACGTGTATCGATCGATTCATTCGACGCCGATGAAGTGGCGCAGGCGTGCCGCGCTGGCGCGGAATTAGTACTCTCGGTCAACAGTACCAACTGTCGATCAGCGCTCGATTGGGGTGCTGAAGTTGTAGTGGTTCCCGATGTGCCGAACGAAGAAAAAAATTTTTTTGAAACGATAGAATTTTTAGTCGCCCGCGGAGTGAAAGTACGCTTGGATCCGATTCTCGAACCGATTGGTTGTGGACTAGCGCGCAGTCTTCAGCGCTACGCACAAGTGCGCTCACGATATGCAGAGCTGCCCATGATGATGGGTATCGGTAACCTCACTGAACTGACCGACGTAGATTCAGCTGGTATCAACATGTTGTTGCTGGGTATCTGTCAGGAACTGAGCATCCAGAGTGTGTTGACCACGAACGTGATCAACTGGGCGCGAACCAGTGTGCAAGAGTGCGATATTGCCAGACGACTAGTGCACTACGCTGTCAAACACAGTGTGCCGCCTAAACGGCTGGACGATCGATTGGTCATGCTGCGCGATGGCAAAGTAAATCGATACACCAGTGAGGTCATCGAGGATTTGGCCGAATCGATCCGTGACAGCAACGTTCGTTTGCTGGCGCAGGACGGAGTGATCCATTTCTTGGCCGCCGGTTACCATTTTCAAGGTGCCGATCCGATGGCGATCTTCAATGAAGTGCTGGACAGTCCGCTAGGGCCGCGATTGGATGCCAGCCACGCATTTTACTTGGGCTACGAGATGTGCAAAGCACTGACTGCCCTGACGCTGGACAAACAGTACGAGCAGGATGAAGCGCTGCGCTGGGGATATCTGACCCGTTATGAAAAATCGCATCGCCTGGCGCGACGCAAATCTGCCGACCAATAGCATGCTGAGGCAAAAACATTATCGGCAAAGATATTTTCGCCAAAGCTGTAATACGCTGGTCATGTTCTTCCTCCCACGGCGTGACGACACTAAAATAAGCGGTTTACTGCTTTGCGAAACTCTTGAAGCATCGAAACTGTCTCCTCCACGTGTCGACCGTCGCCTCCCAGTTTGATCCTTTTGTGCGCGCGCTGCCCAGTAGTTGGTCGCCTGAGCATTGCTTTCGACGGCTTAGTCGGCTGCCTGGATGTGTGTGGCTGGATAGTAGCCAGTCGCTGACGAACCTCGGACGTTATAGTTACCTGGCGGCTGATCCGCTGGTAACACTGCGTATCGACAAGCCATACGCTGAAGCTCTTGATAGTGTGGCGCGATTCTGCCAGCAGTACTACCAACCGGCGGTAGCAGAGTTGCCGCCGTTTCAGGGTGGTTGGATGGGCTGGTTCGGTTATGAGTTGGGTGCCTGTTTTGAAAAGTTGCCCAGTTTTCGATACAACGAATTTCAGTTGCCCTTGGCAGCGCTGGGCCTGTATGACGTAGTGTTGGCGTGGGACCATGCGCGCGGTCAGAGTTGGGTCGTTAGTCAGGGGTGGCCGAAGGTCGGACGCGCCCGAGAGATACAGGCGTATCGGCGACTGCAGCAACTGTTGGCTCATCTGGAATCCGATGCGCCATCGAAAGATCCGCGACCACTTACCGCGACCGGCACCTGGCCGCTGGCCGCCAATCGATTGGCTCCGCAATATCCTACGCGTTGGTCTAGCAATTGGACCAGTAATTTTTCGTCATCAGGCTATCGTCAAGCTGTCACGCGTGCCGTCGAGTACGTGCATGCGGGCGATATCTTTCAAGTCAACCTCGCCCAGCGACTTCTGCACAAGGCGCGCTGCTCGGCCGCAGATCTCGCGTTGCACCTCCGGACCACCAACCCAGCACCATTTGCCGGCTACGCTGACTTTGGACGCGTACAAGTGGTCAGTACGTCCCCCGAACGCTTTTTGAAATTGCAAAACGGTCAGATCGAAGTCAGGCCGATCAAAGGCACACGTCCACGCATGAGCGATCCAGTGGCCGATCAAGGGATTGCTCAGTTGCTGCGCAATAGCCCAAAGGATCGCAGCGAAAATGTCATGATCGTCGACCTGCTACGCAACGACTTGTCACGCATCGCCGATCAAGACAGTGTTCGAGTGTCGCAGTTGTGCGAGCTAGAGGGTTATCGATACGTGTGGCATTTGGTTAGTGCGATTGAAGCGAAGTTATCCAGTGGTCGTACACCTATCGATATACTCAAGGCTACCTTCCCTGGAGGCAGTATCACTGGCGCACCGAAGATAAGAGCCATGGAGATCATTGCCGAACTGGAGCCAACTTGTCGTGGACCTTACTGCGGTAGCTTGGGTTACATCTCGTTTGCCGGTGATATGGATCTGAACATTCTCATTCGCACGATCACTGCGTGCGAAGGTTGGTGGCAGTTGCCCGTCGGCGGTGGGATAGTGGCCGACAGTCAGCCTGAAATGGAAGAGCAAGAGACCTGGCACAAAGCCGATGGTATCTTGCGGGCCATCGATCAATTGGTCGTATAGAATTTTGGTGCGTCCATGATTTTGCTCATCGACAACTATGACAGTTTTGTATTCAACCTCGAGCGTTATCTGAAACGCTTGGGGCAAGAGACGACAGTCGTGCGCAGCGATGAGGTGGAACTGGAGCGACTTGAGGCGGGTGAGTATACGGCGGTGATCATCTCACCTGGTCCCAAAGCGCCCGAGCAGGCGGGTCTCAGTCTGGAAGTGATTCGGCGATTTCACCAACAGCTGCCGATGTTGGGCGTTTGCTTGGGCCATCAAGCGATCTGTCAGTCGTTTGGGGCCAGGATCGTGCGAGCCCCGCGCGCGGTGCATGGTCGCAGCAGCGCCATCCACTATTTGCCGTCGCGATTGTTCGAGGGATTGCCCAATCCGTTTGAAGCAGCGCGTTATCACTCGTTGGTCGCTGAGCCAGCGAGTTTGCCTGACCAGTTACGCATCATCGGTACTTGCCAGGCGGAGGATGGTTCATCGATCATCATGGCGGTGGAGCACCAGCGCTGGCCCGTGTTTGGCGTACAGTTTCATCCCGAATCGATCCTGAGCGAAGTCGGCTATCGTATCCTACAAAACTTCTTAACCATCGCCGAACTGTCCGATGGCCAGCCATTACCCGATGCCGACTTTGCATCTCCGCAGGTTTGGACGAGCTTCAGTAAGCAGAGTCTTGACCAGACACCCGACATGCCCCCCACAGCTTTGCCCCCGACAGTACTGCCTGTTGCAGGGCCATCATCCAAGCTTGAGTGAACTAACCCTCCCAAGCGCAGCTTAGGGAGGGTCGAAAATCACGCCTTCAGCGTAGATTTTCGGGGAGGGTGCGTGCGCCGCAGAGGCGAGTT
>JADLDX010000683.1 GCA_020846515.1 Pirellulaceae bacterium | reverse complement strand
TATGCGTGGGCACATCGCGGACGCACTCCGATGACGGTCTGGCCCGGACGATTGCCCCAAGGTACACGCCCCAAACCTGCCGACACGTTGACCTACAGGTCGCAGACCACCGCCTCTTATGTGCATGTGTTGTTGGATGCGATCAAGGATCAGAACATCCCCGCAGACTCAGCCGACTCGTCGAATCTGCAACTTGATTTCTGGCCTCATAACGGAACGACCGAATGGGTTCAGTTCGAGTGGCCTGAGCAACAAGAATTGTCGAGCGTCAAGGTGTATTGGTTTGACGCTAGTCCTGGGGGTGGTTGCTACCGTCCCACCTCTGGGCGTATTCTGTACAAAACGGCCGGCGGCGATTTTCAACCAGTCAAGAATCGCGGGCCTTTCGAAACGGAGAAGGACCGATTCAATCAAGTTGAGTTTGAACCAGTCAAGTCGACAGCACTGAGAATAGAAATCCAACTTCAAGCAGACAAGAGCGCTGGAATACAAGAAGTTGTGATTGGAGCACCCTGAAGCGAAGGTATAGTCGAGGATTTATCATGCGGGGCAGAAAAGTGGACAGAACTCCTAATACTAAAAGAGACCTGACCCCTTTTCGGTCCGAGGATTTATCATGCGGGGCAGAAAAGTGGACAGAACTCCTAATACTAAAAGAGACCTGACCCCTTTTCGGTCTCCCTGCAATTTTGTGGGTTTGCCGGTACGGTTATTTAGTCCCGCTGCCTTAGACGTGGCTGGCGATGCCACTTAAGGCGAGCTTATGCACTAGTCTCCGCGCGCTTCTTTAAGCAGGCCGCTACTGGCTAACGCAGTACAAGTAGGCATCGGAACGCAGAAATAGTTGTCCAGTGCCGACTGCCGGCGTGGCATTGAAGATGCTCTTGTCCGATTCAAATTGATTCTGAGCAATTAACTGCAACTCGTCACTGGGCTGTATGACAAGCACTCCACTGCTGCGAGTCTGTATGTAAATCTTACCATCTATGGCAATGGGTGAGGCGTACACGGGTCGCCCTCCCTCATTGATGTCGGGAACACGAGCGCGATGGATTAGCTCTCCAGTCTCCGCACTAGCGATATAGTACATGCCGCGATCATCGATCCAATAGAAACGCCCATCGAGCAATATGGGGGAGGCAACATACGATGAATTGCGGCTGGTCCACAACACATTGGAAGCGGTAACATCTCCTTTACCACCTGCTTGAATAGCCAGTGAGCCCGATGACCGATAGCCGCCGAAAGCATATATGTTTGTCCCATCGACAATAATACTAGGGGACAAATTGCCCGTGAGCGAGGTCTTGACGTACCATACCAGTTTGCCATTGCGGGGATTCATTCCCCAGACTTCACCGGGAACGGCAATCACCAAATCGTCTCGCGTGGCATCCACATGCACGATAGCAGGCGTGCTGTAGCATAGTTCTAGCGTCGCCGCAGCTGCTTCCCACACTACTTCGCCTGTGGCTTGATCGAGCGCAAGCAGTCGCTGACTTTCCTCGGCTGCGTTCACGATCACCATATTCTCGTAAAGCATGAGACTAGCTGCCGTGCCCCAACCTCGATTGCCCGATTCGGTCCCCACGGAGACTTGCCATAGTTGCTGACCTTGCAAATCGAATGCGATCACCCCCGATTTGCCCAGAAAAGCGAACACCCGTTCGCCGTCGGTAACGGGAGTGTTGGTTGCGTAGCCATGCTCGGGCAGCCCCATACCTTGATAGGGATCTTCGCTATGTTCACTATCGATAGAACGTGTCCAGGCGATTTCTCCATCGCTACGCCGGACACAACTCAAGTGTCGCTTTAATTCGTTCATGTCGCCGGGATTCTGCAGTTCTTCACCGTAGCCCGAGTACGAAGTAACCAAGACGAACTGTTCGGTCAAAATGGGACTTGACGCACCGGCTCCAGGCAGTTTCACTTTCCAGGCCAGATTGTCGGTATCGCTCCACTGGGTTGGAATCCGCGCATCGTCACTGATGCCGCATCCATTGGGCCCGCGAAATCGGCTCCAACTGCGGTCTATGTTTGGGGAACTCACCAATTTGGTAGTCTCTTTGTTTTCCGTCGCCATGAGACCAGCCGGCGAGGCTCCATCGTCCATCGCTGGTCGCCCGCCACGTGGCCACCAAAAAAAAGCGGCCAAGCCAATGCTGAAGATAGCGGTAATGGCTGCAATTCTAGTAGTTGTCTTCATCGGTTATTCCTTGATCGAAATTCTATTCAACAACGCGCAGTACATCAGTGCGCTTGAGTAGGGTAGGCTGAACCTCTTCACCGAACTCGATGTAGCAATCGTCATCATGCATTCGCCGCATTATAGGCCTGTAACCTTAAGCTGCGATGAAGGAGGTTTTTAAATCTTTTTTTCGCCCCTTCATGCTATCTTCAGGATCACTTTGGTAACCTGAACTCATCGCAGCACGCATAGTGTCGTGCAGATAGGTCGAATCACCGTTCTGGAGAACTGAAATGAAACGCTTTTCCCTTGTTGCCTTAGGGCTATTGGTCATTGGCTGTGGAGTCGCCGTGTGGGCTCAGCCTCCGGGTAGTCCTGGGCGTGGTGGTCCTGGGCGCGGAGGTCAAGGAGACGATGGTCCACGCGGTGAGCGCCATGGACCTTCCGAAGGGCACCCGCCAGGTGGTAATCCATTGATGGAAGCATTGGATGCCAATCAAGACCACGTGATATCGGCGGACGAGATCCAAGCGGCGGCCGCCGCATTGCTAAAGCTCGACAAGAATGGTGACGGCGAGTTGAGTGAAGATGAGTTCCGCCCAGACGGGCCACCACCACCGCCACGTGATGGACAAGCGCGAGGCGGTCGAGGGCCACGCGATGCCGGTTCGCGTCAAGAGGGCGGCGAGCGCGGTCGCAGCGAGGGGCCTCCTCGAGATGACGCGGACCGTCCCGGTCGTGGAGGTCCACCCGATCGTGGCTTTGGACCACCGCCTGGTGGACATGGCGGACCTGACGGTCGCCGAGAGTTTGGCGGACCTGGTGGACATGGCGGACCTGACGGACCTGACGGACCCGACGGACATGGCGGCCCACCCAATCCCGAGCGGTTCGTTGAGCATGCGTTGGAATTCGATGCCAATGGAGACGGTATGCTTGACAAAAGCGAGCTGCTAAAATTTGCTGAAGAGATGGGCCGTCGGCATGCTGGTCCTGGCGGTGGACCGGAAAGAGGCCCCGGCATGCGCCGTCCAGGTGGTCCCCGTGGTGACGATCGACCAGACAACGACGGCGACCAACCACGTCCTGACCGTCCCGAGCGTCCGTCGTTGGAGTCGTAACTGGTTGCGACGTCCGTTTCGCTTTTCTCAAAGGAACATCGACGTTGCGAGTACTTGTCGTTGAAGACGAACCCGACCTGCGCAGTGCCATAGCGCAGGCGCTGAGTGAGGAGGGTTTGGCGGTTGACCAAGCGGACGAGGGGCAGAGTGGTTTACACAAAGCGCTCGCCTGGGATTATGACGCCATTGTGCTCGACATCATGTTGCCACGGATGAGTGGCTGGGAAGTGCTCGACGCACTGCGCAAATCGAAAGCAACACCTGTTCTGATACTCACCGCTCGCGATGCAACCACGGATCGCGTGCGGGGACTCGACGGCGGTGCCGATGACTACCTGATCAAACCATTTTCGTTACTTGAGCTGGTCGCGCGCATTCGCGCGTTAATCCGCCGTTC
>JADLDX010000682.1 GCA_020846515.1 Pirellulaceae bacterium | reverse complement strand
TTGTCGAAGAAATGGCCCTCGCATCCGGCACACCGGTCCCGCCGGTTTACGTCATGGATGATGAAACGGGCATCAATGCATTCGCGGCTGGCACAACACCGCAAAACGCGGTCATTGGCGTCACGCGCGGGGCCATAAACACGCTCTCTCGAGATCAACTGCAAGGCGTAATCGCGCACGAGTTCAGCCATATCCTCAATGGCGATATGCGGATGAACATTCGCTTGATGGGCTGGTTGCACGGTATCTTGGTCATCGCCATGATCGGCTATGTTATCTTGCGCACCATCGGCACCACACGGACTGGGTCGCACTCATCTTCCAGCAATAAAAAAAACGATGGTGGCCTGGTCATTGTGATCTTGCTGGGTTCGATCGCCCTGATTGTGATTGGCTACGTGGGCGTCTTCTTTGCACAGTTGATCAAAGCAGCTGTCTCTCGACAGCGTGAGTTTCTGGCCGATGCGTCTGCGGTCCAGTTCACAAGAAATCCATCGGGCATCGCAGGCGCGCTGAAAAAAATAGGCGGCTGGTCCGATCACGCGCGAATCCAGTCCGTTGGTGCCGAAGAGGCCAGCCACATGTTCTTTGGCAGTGCTCTGACTTCAAACCTATTTGCTACGCACCCGCCGCTGACGGAGCGCGTGCGCCGCATTGACCCGCAGTTTGATGGCAACTTTCCACCGGTCAGCGAAACTCGACATACTCAAGCCGAAATCATCGACCCGCGTTCGCTAGCCTCTCGACGCGATGCGGGACTAAATTGTGCAGGACAATCACCAACTCAGGCCCCGGGCCCATCAACTTCAAGAACCCCCAAGACTCCAACAACTCCCAAAGCGGCAGCCGCAACTGCGTCACACAGCGCTGCCGCGATCGCGAGCCAGACGGGACGCGATTTCGCCACCGCCCACGCTGCGGCGATCGCAGGCGCGGAACGACTAGCGGAAGAACCAGAGTCGATGGTCGAGTCGATTGGCCAGCCGACCGTCGAGCACATTCAGCAAATCCACGGGCTGGTCGATCAACTGGAAAGCGTCTTGGCCGACGACCTGCACAATCCGCTTGGCGCCGTAGCAGTTGTCTATGCACTGCTCATGGCACCGCGCGAGAGTCAAATGCGACAAATGCAGATGACCACGTTGGCCAATATGTCCGACCAGCGCATCATGTCCGAATTAAATCGCGTTCAAGCCGCCGTCGATCGACTGGCTGCGGAGCAACGCCTGCCCGTTGCATGCCTGGCTCTGCCTGCCTTGCATCAAATGTCACCACCCCAAGTATTAGATTTCCAGAATACGACCTCAGCCTTGATTCGCATGGACAACCGCACTTCGCTGTTCGAGTTTGCGGTCCAACGCTTTATCGCCAAACGCTTGGTAGCTCGATTGGTCGGACAAGCGGTACCACTGATCTCCAAACGACCGATAGCCCAAGTGCAAGCAGGCTTCACGATCGTGCTCTCGACTTTAGCGCGCGTGGGCAATGCCGGTGATCCTGGGTCGGCTTTTGCCGCCGGCCTGGCAGCTCTGGATAAGGTTGGCCTGCCACTAAAGAGTAGCCAGTTATTACCTGCCGAGGATTTAAGTGTACCTGCGTTGGATCGCGCCTTGGACGAACTCGAGACGGCCGCGCCGTCGGGCAAGCGCACGATGCTCGCCGCTTTCACCGCGTGCATTTCCGCAGATCAAAAGGTGTCCGTGCAAGAGGGCGAACTGCTGCGCGTGATCGCCGATGCCTTGGGTTGCCCCGTACCACCTGTGCTCTGATGCTCGCTACTGAGATGTTGAGACAGTTATGTCTCGCGCCGCCTCGCGGAGCGAAGCGGCTACAAAGCAAAGCGGCTACAAAGCGTCTTATCAAGTTCGAACTGTTATTTCTTCACCACCCAGATGTTGCGATAGACGACTGGGTTACCGTGCCCTTGCAGGTAGAGCGGTTCTTCGCTGGCGCCTTCGGGCAATCGACCTGGAGTGCCCGATTTGATCTCGAGTTTCTCGTGGATGACGACACCGTTGTGCCGAATCGTGACGTTGGCATTGCTCGTCTTTTTGCCAGCCGCGTCGTATTTGGCGGCCACGAAATCGATATCGTAGGTTTGCCAGGTCAGTGGCGGATAGCACATGTTTACTTTGGGCTTGGCAACCTTGTAGATGCCACCACATTCATTGTCTTCGCCCGACAAGCCGAACGAATCGAGGACTTGTACTTCGTATCGGCTCTGGACATAAACACCGCTATTGCCACGGCCTTGCCCGCGCGCTTCTGGTCGGAATGGAGTTCGGAATTCAATGTGCAGACTGTGATCGCCGAATTTTTCCAAGCTAGCAGTATCAGCCATCAACAGCTTGTCCTCGGACATCTTGCCACCCTTGAACTTATCAGCGCTGCTGCCATCAAATAGGACGATAGCCCCGGCTGGCGCTGACTTGCCTAGCGTGGTGCTTTCGCGTTTTATGCGTTTGATTTCGCCTAACTTTTGCCCCTCAGCGGAAACAGTCAACGTATCGCCGTGAATCTCGGCCACGTATTCGTCAGCCTTGAACACGACCCGATCGCCTTCGCGTTTACCGTCGGCCGTCTTGGTTTCGTTGCCCGCTACGTAGCCAGCGCCAGGCAGACCATCGGGATAAGCCACTAAACGATAGTTGCCTTTGCCGAGCGCAATGACTTGTGCGCCCCAAACGCGGTTGTCATCGGCTTCCAATGGTCCACTGAATTCGCCCTGCGCCGCGTACTCTTCGCCGGCCGCTTGGGGATCGGTGTAGGTCGGGCCATCTTTGTCTGCCGCAACAATGCCTGTTGATAGCCAGCCAACGGCCAGTACAGCCAGGCAGGCTGAGCGCAGCCCATGGTTGCCAAAAAATCGCTGTGATAGATGCATGTTAGAACCCTGAAGAATATGGAGGGAGGTTGAACTTCACGCCCATTGTAATCAATTGGCTTTCGTATGCCGCCCCGGGGTTGCGTGTGGGTTTCAAGGACCCAATTCCAGGTAGCCAACGCGGGTGTGCCAGCAGCGCCGCGCGACAATTTTTTCCGAACCTTCGGGCGGTGTGACCTAAGTTGTCCGGCCAGTCGCGATAACTATCACTGTCGCAGGGGACACAACCACCCGCACACTTAACAAACGATCTGTCAACCCAAAGCACTCTGTTAATCCAAAGCACTCTGTTAATCCAAAGCACAAGGAAGTTTCACTATGGCCAAGTACTACATTCAAAGCGGCACTGTTCGGACTGTGGTTGCAGCTGACGATCAAGAAAAGGCAGCCCTATGGACCGTCCACAAGACCATGCAACAAGTCGTTCCCGTTTACGATGACGTCGAATTGACGGCCGACGAAAAGAACGACGTCGCCTTGGTGCAGGGCATTATGGTCCTGGGTAACACAGTCAAGGTTAGCGAACGCGGCTTCGATCGCGACGACGCAGAAGAGTTGGACACGTTCGAATTGATTGCCCACTGGCATCAACTGATGATCGCTCTGGCTCGACTGGAAGATCTACTGAACTAGTGACTCGGCCGGCAGGCTCGCTCATATTCACGATCCAACGTGAAGAGCGAGCGTCGCGATGGTAAGTTACGTTCACTTGATCGCTCTCCCTGCGGGCAAAGTCGCAGGGTCACGAATTTCCCAAACGCGATTCGTCCTAACTCGAGGTCGAACCTCACCACTGACCAGCAGCAATCGATCCGCCAGCACGACGGGGATCGTGGTTACCTGGTTAGCGGGCGACGGTCCTGACTCTGTCCATGTATCTTCGGCCGCATCGTAAATCCAAGTACGCTTGGGGAAGCCTGGATGAGCATCGCGCAGTTGATCCGTTTGCGAGAACAGCCGACCGTCATCACCGCTAACGACAGCGATTTTGTTTGTCGCAATCGGTCCGGCTCCACCGGCAGAAATGGCGACCGGGGACGCTTTGCCAGCTGACCAAACTCTTTCCTCGACATCGTATTTCCAAACATCGGTCAAGAACTCAGGCTGCTGATCGCGTTGCCTGCGTCCGCCAATAACCACCACCGCTCGACTGTCGGTGGATGAAGCCAGAGTGACAATCGCATGAGCGCGCGGACCGCCTGGACAATCGGGGATGGCTTGCCATTGGGCCTTCGCCAAGGCTGATCGATCCGAGCCGAGCATTAATTCCCAACCACTGGCAGTGGCTGAGTTCAATTGATCAGCCTGCTGTCCGGTGGCCACCAACACTCGGCCATCGATCCACACAGCCTGGCCGTATACCAGCGGTTGCGGCAAGCCTGGCAATGGCTGCCAGGCCACGCTCAGCCCACCGGAGTCAAGCCGCACGATCTTAAGCAGCCAACATTGGCGGAATTCTTGGGCCGCGTTGTTGCCGCCCAAGACGACAATGCCATGGGGGGTCGATACGCAGGCGGAATAAGCCAGTGGCACGGGCAAGTCTTCGGCCGATTGCCAGCCGCGGTCCGAGTCGTTTAAGTCGAGCAGATGCAGCGCACGATGCCAACGTTTCTCGTTTTGCCATACCGGCTGAGCGAAGTTCGCGCCGCCACCGGCTAAGAGCACCTGGTTGTGCACACCAACAATCGGACCGGCCAATCCAAGTTGATCCGGTAGTGCAGGCAACTCGCGCCAGGCCAACTTAGCCTGGTCGCTTTGCGCAACTGCCGCCGTCATTCCCAAGGTCCACCAACCGAGCCAACAGAGCGCCAGGGTATGCAGTCGTGCGGGCTTTTCTTGATAACGCTGTCGAACAAACATGTCAGTTCCTTGGATCCCTGATCACTCGATGACAGGGCTCGGCTTTTTTTTAAAATGAATGTGCTTTTGCCTCATGCTCAGCACGTCGTCGCGTCCAATTCGGGATTAGGGCACATTCATCGTGAACTGGAGTAAAGAGGTTACCACATCATTGATGATTGCGTTCTCTTCTCTTTGGGCCGCCCTCACCATCCAAGGTTCCGAGCCGTAGCTTTCGCTGGTCAATTTACAATTTATCCCATAGCCCATGAAAACTGGCTCACAACCTCAGGTCATGGTTAGGGTTGTTTTCTACTAGGACAACGCTTCGGCGCATGCTCGGGCTTGGATAGTACGAACTCGTTCGGGACCTCTGCCCGTTTTTACGTCGAAATTTAAGTGCCCTAATCCCGAATTGGACGCGTCGACGTGCTTATCTTCATTGGCGTGCGTATGATTGAGGTCTGGGCGATCGAGAGACACTTAACCGTTGAAGGGTTTCCGCGATTTATAAATGATCAATCAGGACAAGAGCGTTTCTGGCCGCTGGCTGACCGTAGTCACATTAACCGTTTGTGTATCACTGGTGATCTACGCGCTATGGCAGCGTTCCGTTGGCACGCAGCACATTCGCCAACTTTGGGGCGCTGAGCAAGCCAGGCTTATCCAACATGCTCAGCAGGTTACTTTATACCATGAAGGTCGGCTTGCCCCAGCCGATGGCCAAGACCTATCGACTGCCCCTGGATTAGTCCATCTACGAGCCACCCTGGTCGATGATCGCTACTTTCACTGGCCGTCGCAACGGTATCGAAATCCGTCGGCCCCTGTTCCCAACGGCGACCATTTCGTCGTGCGATTCGCCGCCGATCAGATGCAGATCGATGTGGGCATCGACCTATCAACCGGTATGGTGACCAACCTCGCCACTTCTCAATCGGTGCAATTGATTGATTCCAGTCGCCAGGCTGTCGCAGCTTACTTGAAGGCTACGACAGCCGGTGGCCAAACGGTTGAGCGATGATCTCTGGGTTCAAGCGTGATCGGCTTGCCGTGGCCAGAGGACCAGCATAGCCACCAATCCCAGCAAAGGGACTAGTCCGATCACGGCGATACCCAAGTCAAACGAGCCGGTCTGATCGACCAGGCGGCCGAAGTAGGGATGGATGGGCGAGGAGAGTAGCCAACCCAAGAACGAGAGCAACCCCGTGACCTTGCCCACGCGCTGCGCGTCGATCTCTTGGGTGAACGAGTAGTAGCACGGGAACAATCCGAGGGTACCAGCCCCGATCACCAGCAATATGGCCAACAAAAACAGGCCCGCCGGCAACACGGCTGCAACTAAAGTCAGCGCAGACAGACCGGCACAGATACCATAGACCACCAATCGAGAGCCGTGCGCGGTCATGCTCGATCTGGCCAACCACATGGCACCCGCCCCAGCCAAAATGCATCCGACGTCCGTCGACAGATAATAGGCTGAGTTGAAGAACAAACTAACTTGCTCGCTGAAGCCGCGGCCTTCTTGCAAGAACTTCGGCAACCAAGCGCGAATCATCTGCCAGGTACAATTGATGGACACCACCATACAGACCAGGGCCAAGAACTTTCGGCTTAAACAGGTTCCGAAAAAGAACTGCGCCAAAGAGGTTTTACTGCCAGCGTTGGGGGCGGCATCCGTGGAGTCTGCCGCCGCAGATTGGCTCTTCTGCATCGCTTGAGCCATCGAGTCTTTACGGACGACTGCAAACCAGGCGAGCACCCACAGCAGCCCCACGCCACCGATGATCAAAAAGGGCGTTCGCCAGGCATCGGGCGCGGAGTTGCCGGCCACCAAGGACCAGATGATCAGGGGCGTGGCGATCGCGCCTAAAGACGCGCCGCTTTGCAGAATACTATTACCCATGGGCCGATCGCTGCTAGGCAGAATGGCGTGCGTGACCACTAGAGCGCAGGGCCAATGCCCCGACTCGAATAATCCCAATGCGGCTCGGCAATAGAACAAAGAGTTGTAGCTGTTGGTCAATCCCGTTACGAAGCCGACCGCAGACCAAGACACCAAGACGATCGGGTAGAGCCACCGGACTGGAACAATATCAGCTAGCACTCCCCAGAAGAGCGAACCGAAGGCGAAGGACAGCCCAAAGGCCAGTTCTAGGTTTCCGTACTGTTCTTGGGTGAGGCTGAACTGCTCGGTGATGCGAACCGAGAGATTGGCTAGAGTTTGACGATCCATGTAATTGATCATCGTGGCGGCTAGCAGCAGCAGGCTGACCGCCCATTGCCAGGGTCCCATCGGAGAAGAGGTTTTAAGTCGAATCATAGGCGGGACCATCTCAAGCAGGTGGGATTATAGATGCAGCTAGCGTTCGCATTGTAAGCCCGGCGCCGCACCCGATTCGAGACTAAGTCGCATTCGCAGCAAAAATTTTAGGGTTAGTTCTGCTGCTGCGCAGCAGCAGAACTAACCCTCCCAGGGCAGCGCCCGGG
>JADLDX010000681.1 GCA_020846515.1 Pirellulaceae bacterium | reverse complement strand
CGACCGAGCGTGAGAACTGCTCAAGATGCTCCAAAGGCTTCAGTTCGGTAAAGAGTTGTTTGGCATCCGCACTGTTTAACTCATAACCATAGACCTGCAGTTCATCGATCGCGCCTTGGAAAGCGTGCGACTGATCGCGCAGGCCAACTCGAAAGGGCTTGGAAGTATCAATGGTGCCGGTCAATTTGTCGGCGGCGATTTCCAGCTCCAAGGGCTGGCCATCCAGGTAGATATGCACACCTTTGGCGGAACGACGTCCATCGTAGGTGACGACCAGGTGCTGCCAGGCGTTGAGCTTTAGTTTGGATTTGGATACGACCTTCAAACCATTGTCGGGCCAGGTATCGATCAAATGCACCGAGGCTTTGCCACCCTCTAAGAGCAAGTCAAAACCGCGATAGGCGGCGGCTTGATCTATCTTGGAGAGCACGGCGAGCGTCTCGTTGGATGTTGGTGACACCCAGACGCTGATCGAGAAGGGTGTCTGACCATCCAACTGTGAAAACTCGCTCAGCTCTAAGTGGCTCTGACCGTCCAGTGCGATCGCTTTATTCAGTTTCCCTTCGACATTTTTCGGCGAGCCATGGACCTTCACCCGGCTGGCATCACGACTGGCATCACGACTGGCATCGCTTGGGTTATCCCCAAGTGGGCGGAGATCGCGCTCATCCATCGTCAAGCGATGTAGCAGGCCACGACCTAGCAGCGCTTGCCTTTCCTTGACGGGTGTGCGATGCAACCAATCTTTGAGCAGACTTTCCGCTTGGGGTTCGATTTGTGCCAGTGTATCGGTGGTCAGTTGACGACGTTTGTCAAGATATTCCAGCTCTACACGATCGGCCGCTGAGGGCACGGTTACGAACGGTTCCGCTGCACGAAACCGGCTGTAACTGCCTTGCTTTTCTTCCATGCGATTGAAGAAAGCGTAAAACTGATAATATTCGCGCTGCGAAATGGGATCGTACTTGTGGTTATGGC
The DNA here is from genome assembly GCA_020846515.1 of Pirellulaceae bacterium. Lineage (GTDB taxonomy): Bacteria > Planctomycetota > Planctomycetia > Pirellulales > Pirellulaceae > Aureliella. The sequence continues at coordinate 1,906 of JADLDX010000681.1, read as the reverse complement.
ATCGGGCACACTGCATCGATAGCCCCATAAAGATCGTAGCGGTGGTATGCACGCGGTCGGCGACATACTCGACACGATACTCTTCCTGAATGATGCCACCTTCGGTGTTGTGACCGAGATTTCGGTTGAAGGCAGTCGCCACCTTTTGTGACAGGCTGGCGTTGGGCAGCAGATCACCGGCCAACTGTTCGACGATGAATTGGTCGTAGGGCATGTTGCGGTCGAAGGCATCGATCACCCAATCGCGCCAGGGCCACATCGTACGATCTTCGTCGTTGTTGTAGCCGTTTGTGTCGGCGTAGCGCGCTGCGTCTAGCCACTCGATGGCCATGCGCTCGGCATACCGCCGGGAACTGAGGAGTCGATCCACTTGCTGTTCGTAAGCTGTCGGCGATTGGTCGCTCAAGAAACGATTCAGCTCTTCGAGCGTAGGTGGCAATCCAGTCAGGTCTAGCGAGAGGCGACGCAGCAGCGTGCCCCGATCGGCTTCTCCCGCCGGTGCCCAGCCTTGTTGGTCCAGCCGGGCTAAAACAAACGCATCGATGGGATCTTGGACCCAGTCAGGGCGACTTGGTTTGGGCACGGTGCGTTTCTTGGGTTTCTCAAAGGCCCAATGCTTGGTGTAAAGGGCGCCTTGCTCAATCCATTTGGTCAAGACATCGATTTCCGCTGGCGACAATGACTTCTTGCTCTCAGGCGGTGGCATCCGCTGGTCGTCTTCTTGACTGAGGATGCGTTTGACCAATGAACTGGCCGCTGGTTGTCCTGGCACAATTGCCTTGGATTCCAAGGCGGGGTCACGCAGGTCTAGTCGCAAGTCCGCCTGGCGACTCTGCGCATCGACGCCATGACACTTCCAACATTTGTCAGCCAGGATAGGCTGGACGTCGCGCGTAAAGTCCACTGCATCTTGAGCAGGCAAGGTATGGACCAGAACTGCTACCAGAACGAAAACGTACAGCTTTGAAATAGACATAGTTCGGTAGGATTGGGGGAGGGAGTGAAACGTCGGGCTCCATTAGTATAGTCTATGGCCGGTTAGTGCTGCATTAAGTGGAATCAGGCTATCGCAGCACCCTTTGTAAGCACGTCAGCACGTCGACACGTCGGATTCGGGATTAAGGCACGTTCATCGCAAGCAGGAGTGACGGTCGGCTAACGCTGCGCCGGTTCCAATGGACGGGTGGAGATGATCTTATTGAGAAAGACTCGCCGAATTGCGTCGTAGCCTCGATCGTTGGGGTCTTCGATATTGTCATAAAACCAATAGTGAGGATCCTCGGCTCGGTAGGTGGAGCGCCAGAACTGTCGGCAATGCGCACCATGACCCAAAAAGGTCTCGTGAAGTGGCACGATGTGCACATGCTGATATGTTTTGGCCATCCCGCGAATGATCTCGTTATAGCGAGCATGAATCGCCAAGCCGTCGGGCCAATGCGGTAGATAAACACTTGGGGCATCACCAACGCCGTCAGTTGGATCGTAGATGTCTGCCAAATAAATGGCGCAGCCGCCCGGAAATGCGGCGGTGATCTTATCCAGCATCTCCTCCAAGCGCGATTTGAAATTGGCAATCCATGGTTCGGCCTGGGGCATAGTGGCACCATACATAGCGCCTTCGCGCGGCGCGGAACGACCGTAGTTGTGGATCAAGTCATTGCCACCCGTGGTCATGACCACTAAACCAAAGACTTCTTCAGCTGCTGGTTTCAAACGCTGGCTGATCACCTCCAAATGAGTCAGCGAAGTGGACCCTGAAATTGCCAGGTTCTCACTGGTTAAGATCGGCAAGACGTGCTCGAGCGCGATGCCTTGCATGCCATCGGTCTCATCTCCGGGATTGCGTAAAAGGCGATTAAAGAACGTATGGTCTGGGGATTTCGCGCCCAGCCCAGCGGTGATGCTG
>JADLDX010000680.1 GCA_020846515.1 Pirellulaceae bacterium | reverse complement strand
TTCTACATTGGGGCTTCGCATTAGGGATTCGGCTTAGGGCTTGGCTTACACTAAGAATATGCAATCGCCTGGCGAGAGGCTACTCCAGCCTACCAAGGACTCGAGTTCGTATAGAGCTCGCTTTACCCTTACCGGCCGCCTACGTAATGTCCGATGAAGAATTTAAGTGGGCGCGGAACGACGTCCAGAAGGCCTTGTCCCGAGTGTGCTGTTCCGTGGGCATCTGATACTTGAAGTAGTCGAGATACTCTAACCATTCATCGGCTGCTTTCGCATAAGAGTAGTTCGCCGAGTTCATGGGATTGGTCCAATCAACATCATTGGGCTGAACGCTGCGGACGAATTGGCCGTTTTCATCGACCTTGAGATTGGCCGTGACCAGCGGCATCATCATCTGCAATTCATACGTCAAGCGATCCCGCTCCGGCACATTCTCGATAGCTGCCTCCCAGGCATCGCGGACATCGGCGGGCGTATTGCTGTTTGGAAAGCCAATCAGCATACCAGCACCAACAGCTGTCAGCCCATCATGATTCGCATCCACCTGCGCGCCAGGAGGCAGCAGCAAGTTCAGCGATGCTTCGGTCGACAGCGATGCCGTATGAATCGGCTCAGCGAGGTGATGCACTTGTTGGACTGTCTTGAGCTGATCTCGCGTTAACGTTTGCACGTACTGGATGGGGTTCGCGTAACCACCTTTTGAATAGGCATCCAACAAGATCGCCTCATAGTCCTGCCGGACCTCTTCAGCGCTCTTACCGGCTTGAACGCTGGGGCTGTCGTGGCCAGCTTGAAAGTGGTATCTCGTCGAACCGACTTGGTCGAACCACTGATGCCAACTATCGCCGATGTGTTTTGGCAGGTCAGCTCGATCAGCCAGCGGATCAGCGGAAGCATAACCTTCCCGACCAACCTGATTAAGCACAGCCGTGAAGACATTCTGCAATTGCTCTTGCGCCGCTTGGCGATGGTCGGTCCGTGAATAGCGATTGCTAGCAGACTCACTTCCTACTGAAATCCCTGAGATAGCCATGTCTTGCCCCCGCGTTAATAGCTATCAATTACGCACCAGGTGCGTCTGTTGATTGTCCATCGGCAATCGTGAAGCAACTCAGCAGCTAATCCGGCTGTTTTCTTCTGGCCGATGGCGGCGGCCGAGCCTCTCCAAGTCGCCGATCGCACGTCTCCAGAATTGCTCTATCAAGTGAACCATACCGCGCCGGGCATGCTAACCCAACGATCATGTTTCTGCGACAGAAGCATATAGGCAATCGATCAGCCTGAGCGTCGAAGTGCCGATTCGCACTATCATTTTGCTTTCAACTTAAGGGCGAGAGCGCCAAAAGCGCATGGCTACTTGGTAGCGTTTTGAGAATTCAAGACAAAATATGAGACGTGCCGTACTTTTCGCATTTTTCGACAAGTGTGACGATCTGTCGCTACATGCCCAGGCGCACACTTTGCTGAGACGGGCAAATCGCGTTGATTGGAGTTGGATCATGTAATTGTATAAGAGCACCAAAACATGGACTATCAAAGTGAATTGGAAGTGCCAGGCGAGACCGCGCCAGGTGACGATCTTGGTCGTCGAGGCTTCCTCAGCTCGAGCGTGGCTTTAGCTGGCGGTGTACTGGGGGCGATTTGTCTTCAACCCGATGAAGCGTTTGCGCAGCAACCTGTCCCGTTAACAGTCAAGAGCCAGATCAAATTAGTACAGCGCCATGAGAACGATCACGTCGCAGCGGTCGTCAATGCTCTCGGCGCAAGTGCTCGACCCAAGCCGACGTTTCAAAACTTGCGACAACCAAACTTGTTCCAGTTTTTGACGGTGTCACGGGTGCTGGAGAACACTGGCGTCGGGGCTTATCTGGGGGCGACGCCGGCCATCTTTGACCGGGCCGTACTGGCATCAGCCGGTTCCATTGCCCTGGTCGAAGCACGGCATGCAGGATTTTTGAATTCGCTCCAGTCGCGCGCAACGACGGAAAATGTCTTTGGCCAAGAACTTTCCTTTGAACGTGCGCTAACAGTTCAAGAAGTCATCAATCTGGCTGGCCCATTTATCGCCAACCTCAATGGTGGACCACCGCTCGCATTCAGTACGACACCATCAGCCGCCAACGACATCGACATTCTTAATTTCGCGTTGGCACTCGAATATCTCGAGGCTGAGTACTACAACATCAACGTGCCCATCTTTTATCCATAGACTCGCACGCGGTTCAGGGCACTTCTCATTCTTTACCCGAAGAAGTCAGTGCCAACGAGTTAACTCATACTCATCGTGTGCATTGATTCCATGCTAATTCATATTTCTGGCTGCGCGTCATGATACGCACGTCAGCGATTAATCGTCTCTACTCGCTTTCTTTTATTGAGCAAACCATGAAACTCACTTTTACCGTACTCATACCTCTCACAATCCTGGCGGCAATGCAGACCGCCAAGGCAGAACTGGTGACTGGGTTAACCCAGTCAAATCAGTTGGTCAATTTTGATACTTCGTCTCCCGGTTTAACTTCAACCGTTACTGTCACTGGATTGGTTGGTGGAGACGTGCTAAACGGCATCGATGCCCGACCTCTAAATGGAGCCTTGTATGGCTTTGCGGTCAGTGGCACCACAGGGCGACTTTACAACATAGATCGCATCACGGGATCGGCCACGCTTAGTTCAACCTTGAATACTGCCGTTAATGGTAATTTCTTTGGCATCGATTTTAATCCCACCGTTGATAGGCTACGCATTGTCAGCGACACAGGGCAAAATCTGCGTGTGAACGTTACGGATGGTGTGTCGCTAGTTGATGGCAACTTGCAGTTTGCCGCCGGCGATGCAAACAGCGGAACGCCGCCACAAGTTGTTGCGGCAGCGTACAGCAACAATGTGGCTTCCGCAGTCAGCACGACGCTGTATACCATGGACTTGTCGACTCAGAGTCTGCTGACTCAGGTTCCACCTAACAATGGGACACTCAATACGATCGGTGCGCTCAGTGGCATATTGTTTCCGGAAGCCGCCTTCGACATTTCAGGTCTATCGGGTGTGGCATATGCCATTTTGAATGGCTTTGAATTGGCAACGGTCAATCTGGCGACAGGCGCCACCACGTCTCTGGGTGCGATCAACGCTCCCGGTAGCCTCATCGGTTTGGCAACGGTCACAGCGATACCTGAGCCAAGCAGCATTCTTTTGGTAACGCTAGGCACTGCTGTATGGTTAGGCGCTAAACGCCAGCGACAGCGGTCGGGCCGTCTTGCACACGCTCATAGTCCTAAACCTGAATGATGGTGCAAGATCCATGAATGATCACCGAAAACGAGTGCGCCAGCGCACGGGCGACAAGATGAAGGTCCTGGTATCAACCGAGTCAACAGGTTTGTCCTCTGCGGGTAAACGCTGGCCTAACCTGCGCGCGCTCGTTTTCAAGTGGCGTCAGAATCTCGCTTCAAAGTTATATGGACGAGCAACTTATCAACGGCCCGCAGCTGCAATCAGCCTGGCAGTCACTGTTGGTATCTTGCTAGTTGTTGGTGGCTACTCGGCTCACGTGTGGTGGACTCAGGACCCACCAGACCTGATGAGCGCCCAGCAACTACTGCTCGCAAAACATCTCGCGAATGAAGACTATTTAGCGGCTGATGCAGTTTTGGAGCAGTTGGTAGCTTTGGCTCCAAAGAATGCGGATTACCGGTTCGAGCAGGCCACCATTAAGGCGGCTCTCAACCAGCCTGCTGTCGCTCACCGCCTTATGCGATCGCTGGCGTCGGAGCATCCACAAGCCGCACTCTGGATCTTAGAACACGACTTTGACTTGAACAACACCACCAGTTGGAGCAATACCGAGCAGCAGCGATTTGGTATTCTCCTCGATTTAGCCATAAAGAGCGACACCAAGCCCCATTGGCTGCGCGCTCACAATCTGATGGCAGGCTATCACATAAAGCTTGGGAACATCGACTTGGCCCTTGATGCGCTCGAGCGGATTGCAATTCATGAACCCGCTGCCGATCTTCACGCGGCATCATTGAGCTTGAAAATGGGCGATACCGACCGGGCAAAAAAGTATGCCAAGCGCGCTCATGTCACCTTCAGTCAATACACCGCAGACCATCCACAAAACGATGCTAGCCGCTTGAATCTGGCTCGCGCCCTGAGCCTGATGCATCGAGATCAGGAAGCCATTGATGTTTTGTCTGCTGGCTTTGAGCTGACTAAACAACCGAAGTTTCAGCAAGCGGCGGGTGAAATTTTGGTTACATGGTCCGAACGATTGGCAAATCCATCGAAAAAGGAACAAACGTTTTTGCCACGGCTGCAACTGATTCATCGGGCCTCCCAGTGCGCGCCGCAGGATCCAGTCGTGCTAGCCGCCATACTCAGGCTGGTTCAAGAGTGTGAACGTACTATTGGCACATATAAGTCACAAATGCGATCGGCGCTGGTGCAAGGTGCGGATCGTGAGTCTACGCACTTCTTTTTGGGGCTTATGACACTGCTGGACGGCCAAATTGACGATGCTCGACTGCATTTGGACTTAGCAACAGCCTCTGGGTCTCATCTGTCAACATTACTGAACAATTTAGCTTTGGTGATGTGCCAAAGCACCGAATGGGACCTCGATCAGGCTCTGGCCTTGGCGACCGCGGCCACGACGATGCTGCCCGATCAGCCTCACTTTAAAGAAACTCGCGGAAGAATCTTAATTGGACTACGTCGATATGCCGAAGCCATTCCGGAGCTTGAACATGGTTTAGCTGCGACTGAGTTACAGGCAATCATCTATCCACAGTTGGTCGTTGCCCATCGCCAGACCGGCAACGAAGCGTCTGCTCAAGCCATCGAACAACGTTTGAAAAGGGAAGCTACTTCAGAATCAGTTTTACAGACCTCATCCTTGGTACCCGAACACCGATAGCTTCACTGCGGCCTCTGACGACGTAGTTTCTCCTTTCGTTGTCGCAAAGCCATCTTGCTCACCAATAGTCCACCCACAGCGAGTCGCTGATGGGTAGGCCCTGCGGCGTCAAGCGAATGTGGCCTGCATGCCATTCCATGAATCCCAGTGCGAAGTGTTTGGGCAGTTGTTGCGCGATGGCGGCGATGGCTTGAGGGTCGCCCGATCGTGTTAATGCGCTCCAGTCGACTCCTTTTAGTTGACGCATGCCGAAGATAAATCGCTCGCGCGTGCGCATGGACCAGTCCAGCGTTTGCGACTCGGCAATCGGTGACTGGCCGTTCTCCATGCGCTCAAGGTACTTCTGAGTGCTGCGATGGTTAACAGATCGCGTGTCTCCCACAAAGCCGGCGGCGCCTGGTCCAAAGCCAAACCAGGCATCGCCCTGCCAATACGTCTGATTGTGAACACACTCGCTGCCTGGTTTGGCGAAATTGGAAACTTCATAATGATTCAGGCCATGCTCAGTCAGCGTTTCAATGGCGTAAAGATACATATCCAACTCGAGTTCCTCGGCAGCCGCCACAATCTGGCCACGTTGAAGTTGCCCCCAAAAGAGCGCCCCTTTTTCGTAGGTCAGGCCATAAGTGGATACATGGCTTAAAGAGCGCGACGTAACCATACTCAAGTCGGACTTCCAAACTTCCATGTCTTCACCGGGCACACCGAAAATCAAGTCGACCGAGACTTCATCGAACCACCCGGCGGCTGTGTCGATGGAGCGGGCAAGTTGATCGCCCGTATGATCTCGACCGAGCGTTCGTAGTTTGGCAGCATTGAACGATTGACCACCGAGACTGATTCGATTGATACCCTGGTCGCGCAAAAGAAGGCATAAGTCTTGATCGATGTCTTGCGGATTGGCTTCGATACTCCATTCGCCACCATCCGAGAGTGGGAGCCATCTCCGAATCGCCTCTAACAATCGCTCCATAGGTTCCCGAGGTAGCAGAGTCGGAGTTCCACCACCGATGAAGATCGTGTTGACAACATGTGGGCGACCGAGCGTAGCTAACTCACGCGTGACGGCCTCGACGTATCGATCCACCCAGTCCAATCGATTCGCGACAACCGTAAAACTACAGTAGGGGCAGCGAGCGTGGCAGAATGGGACATGGATATAGGCTGCCTTCGGAGTTGACAAATACTCACCTGCATGGTGTTAGGATTCCGTAGTTCCAGACACACGACCGTTACACGGAGACCTGCGTAATCAAAGAGTCGTTGTAAACGTCTTAGCCTTTCAGGCAAGCGGCTGAAATGAGGCGTTTAAACAATTATAGCACCCCTAGCGGTGTGGCGCGGCTTGCCGGGAGGTCGACGGGTCGACGCTCCTGCGGAGACACGCGTCCACACCCTGCAACCATTTATGAAGGTTGAGTTCGCCCATCGCGAACAGGAACTGCCATGGACAACCGTCAGGGGCGACAATGGCAGAGCAGTTGCGTTGGCGATTCGCCGCAAAAATATCTTTGAGGCACAGAGTTATTTGCGAACCAGCTTGGTCTGGCAGCCTCTTTATCTGCAGCCTGCGACCAGTTGAGTCGCGCGTGAGACAACAGGAACACCGAAGACAATGCCATGAACATTCAACAGATTGAGCGTCAGTTCGAGCGCATTGGTGCTCGAGCAAAGTTACACCCACCTCGCGTACGTCCTTGGGGAGTACCTCCCAACGTTTCGATTGATATTGGCCATGACGCTGAAGGCGAGTTTTTCGATATCTCCGTAAAGCCCGCTGTGTTGGCAGAGACGCAGGTAATCGACGTGCAGCCTTCTGTTCGTCACTTGCTGCTGATGACTCGACAAGAAGCGGCTAAGCATAAGTTCCTGTGCGGGCATGACGAGCGACACTGGTTCGTGGCGGCCGTGCCGGAGCGAGCTGCAGTTTCATCGGTCAAGGCCGCGTTCGACGCGCTCAAGCCAACCGCAGTGCATGTACTCGAGAATCGCCTCGGTGTGAAGCCACGTAAGCGAAACCGCCGACGCAACGATGCATTTGTTCGCCAAGGTGAATGGTTCTTTGTACCAATCGAAAACTTGGCGTCGATCGACCAGCGACTTATTTTTCGGAATGAGCCGATATCGCGAGGAGGAGGAAAGCCTCATCTTTGTGAAGAGCTAGTTCGACAAGGCGGACAATTGGTCTACGTCACGCATGGCTACCCCAATGGACTAACGGAGTTGGAACGCAAGCGGTTGATAAGCCGCAAGCCCAATCTTCGCCATCTGCCATGGGTGGCTCAGCGACGGAACCCAAGTGTGTTTGTTCGCGGACGTGTGCGTCATCCAGATCACAAGACGATCTTGCTGGACGGATGGCATCAGGTCATGATGAACACAGAAAACGAATCGCTTGCCATGCGACACGTCGCGTTCATCGATTAAACACAATACCGTTCAATGAAGGGCGTTTTCACGTAGGCGAGTCTCTCCGAGACTCGCGAATTTCACCAAAAGGCTCAGGACT
>JADLDX010000679.1 GCA_020846515.1 Pirellulaceae bacterium | reverse complement strand
TTCACCAAAAGGCTCAGGACTCGCGTCTCGGAGAGACGCGGCTACGTGCTTCGTTGAACGGCATTGCGTTTAACAGTCAGCCTTAGGCATACCAAGCGCACACGGCAAGCTTGATCTCACCTACGCCTGCGTCGATAGCTAGCTTCCCAGAGACTGGGCGGGCCGACTGAGTGCTGTCGACCAACGGTCGCATCGAGCGTTGTGTCCGTATCGTCCAGGCCGGAATTCTACACCGCAAGAGGAAAGAGACACGCCAGAGAGGGACAGGGACTTCACTGCAGCACTACTCTTGCGACACTCTTTTCTCTCGCGGTGCAAAATCATCCAGCACGAATCGAAGAGGAATGCCGGTCCCAGTAATGCACGCCGATTAAAGATGGAACGGTTCGGCGATGAACCGTTCGGGCGGAGCAAGAAATGGGCGTTATCAAGCTTGATTAGAGCGGAGCTGCCAGATCAGCGTGCACGCTATCGATGACTTCGGCAGACACGCGGTGCATCTCTTCTGCGTAGCCAATCATCAAGGCCAGATCGCACAGACGATTGATGCGCCGTGGCAAACCTTGCGAGAGACATTCGATGGCTTCCAGGGCCGCTGGTTCAAAGATCTGCGACGCGTCGCCATGAGCCACCCGTAAACGATGTTGAATGTAGCTCAACGTCTCTTCGGGTTTCATACGACCCACCAAGCATTTCACGGCCAGCCGCTCGTCGAGCGCCTGATAGCGTTCCACTTGGGCCATGGTAATCTCTTGTCCAACCAATACCAACGTCCAAGCCGCCTCACCCGGCGCGCGATCAGCCGCCACATTCAGCATCAATCGCAATGGTTCCAGCAAATCGTATTGTTCCAGCAAGTGCGCTTCGTCAACGATGACCGTTGGATGCGTCTTGGCGTCGATCGATGACAAGAGTGCTTTCTCAAAGCGCGACAGGGCAGTGGCCGTGGTGGTGGAATTTCCACTGTGAGCAGCATCGACCGCGTCGGCGAAGTAGCAGAGCCACTGCGTCTGATCGAGCGCTGGAAAAACCAGGTTGGTAACTGCCTGAAACGGCAAACTGAGTTGCTTGCGTAAGGCTTGAATGAGAAAGGTCTTGCCGACACCTGTTGGTCCACAGAGCAGACCAGCGGCGCGACGATTCTCAATCGTGTAGTGGAGTTTCAGTACCGCTGCTTGATGCAATTCGGCTGGGTAATAAAACGCAGCGTCGCAACGATTCTCGAACGGACGACAGCTTAGTTTCCAGTGCTGTGTGTACATGGCCAGCCCAGTCCAGTTTACATAGAAAAGTTATCGACGATCCCAATCGATTCGATGCCGGTTTGCTGAATCAGCCGCACGGCATCTTCCACCCGGTCCTGATGCGAATCGCGACGATCCACCACCACGATGGCTGCGTCGAATATATGCGTATGCGCCAAACCGGTAATGACATTGCCCGATGAATTCGCTGGCGCACAATCGACCACCACCAATTCAAAACTCTTGGACAACTCGTCCAGCATCTCCGCGATCCGCGAATCGCTAGCCAATAGTCCAGGACGTCCGCCGCGTGGTTTCAAGGGTAGTATGGTCAGCTGATCCTCGATCGAGTGCACAGCGACTTCTTCCAGCGAGATATCTTCCATGAAGCAATCGCGCCAGTCATGCTCGACTTCCATGTTCGTTTGAATGCAAAGCGTAGGATGATCCAGATCCAGATCAACCAGGGCAACGTTCAGCCCATGCACCGCGGCCAGTCGAGCCAGGCAACTGGCCACCGTGGTGCGACCTTCGCCCTTGCCAGCGCTGCTCACACCTAAAACGCTCAACCCTTCCTGGCAAGCCGATTTTAGGTGCTCCGCCACATAGGCCATGCTCTCGGCTCGTTGCTGCATCAATTTATCGACGACAGCAGGCCACTGCAGCGTATCCACTTCCCAAACGGGATTGAATATCTTGTGCGTATCGCGGCGCAGTTTTTCTTCGGCTTCGTTTATCTTATGCGCTCGATCCAGTCGGCGGTGCTCGATCACATAACGCGCTACCGGCGCCTCCATACCACTGGCCGCTCCAGCAGCTGGACTGCTGACCGATGCCCGACCTGATGTCGGCATCGCGCCTGACATCCCGTCTGACGCAGCCGGTGACATCGCAGCTGATGACATCGCAGCCATAGTGGCCGGCGAACCGGACGAAACGGACACAGGTGGATGGGATGGGAGCGTGGGTGGAGCCAGTTGTTCTTTGGGCTGCGCGGAGGCTTGATTTGTCTGGGAAGCCATAACGTTTGCGGAAGCAGCGATCGACTCTGACTGGCCGTGCGTTACGCCGCGAGGAATATCGACTCGCAGGATTTGGCCCATCCGACGTGGCATGGGTGCTTCGTCCACTGGCCTTGATTCGGCTGGTACATAACCCAAAGTATCTACGCGTGGCTGGCTCAGCGGGGCGACGGCAGCTGTGGCTTCATAGCCGGCTGTTTCAAAGTTCGTCGCAGCGTAACTGTCCATCGACATGGAACTATCGGTCGTTTGCATTTCCGCCAGAGCTGCCGTGTCGGCCATGCGTCCGGTAGCGGCCAGCGAGTCGGTTGCATCGCGGCTGGCCAAGATACGACCCGGCGAGTATTGGCCGGCAGCATACAGGAAGTCGGCCACGGTCCGGCGTCGCGTATCGGCCACTTGGGAATCTGTGACCTGTTGGAATTGATCTGCTAGCAAAGGCAACTCAGGGGCTGCAACTTCGCCTGGCATTGGCACATTGGTTGGCGCAGGCATCGGCGCGGGCAGCGTACGCTCGACCGGTGCTGCCGGCACAGCCGCGGCTTGCTTGCGTTTGGGCGCTGCGATCGGAGCGGCACCAACCATGGCGGCTGGGCGCGGGTTGTCATTCAGCGGATGGCGTGACTGTGCTCCGTGGGCTTCGTCAATGCGACGCCACACCGTCGATGGATCGGCTGTTGGTGTCCCCACAGCGGCCACTGGCGCCGATGTTGGAACCGGAGACGCTGCCGCTCGGGGCAATGGCCGATGAATGGGTGCCGGCTGCGGCTGAGGCTGGGCGTGTGTGCTGCTAGGCTGAAATGCAACGGGCTGGGCGCTGGCTGGCTGGTGAGTCGGTAGCGACGCCACTGGTTTGGCCGGCGCAGGTTTGGCTGGCGCTGGCGCAGGACTTGGAGCAGGCCGCGTCATACGCTGCATGCCGGAGGGCGCAGTCGACGAGACAACTGGCTGGACGGTGGGTTGGACCTGATGCGGCGCGACGGGCGGAACGGTCTGAGAAAAAGCAGGCGGAACAGTTGGCGAGGCGGCTGGCTGCGACGATCGTGGAACTGCCGTCACGCTGGATGGCGCAGTTGTACGAACGCGAGTCACCTGAACCGTGGGCTGAATCATCGGCCGATTATTGGGTGGCGTATTGGGTTCCATACCTGAAGGAACCGGCGCGAAATCGGCGGGCACGGAGGCCGTTGCGGGCTGCTGAGCGACGCGCGACTGCGTAACACGCGACTGGTAAACACCTGACTGCGGAGCCTGGGACTGAGCCACTTGGGGCTGAACAACCCGGGACTGAACGACCCGGGACTGGGGGTTCTGGGGCTGGACGCCTGCAGACTGAGCGCCTGCAGACTGTGTGTGAATTCTTGGCTGAGGCATGGGAGGCGCTGACCAAGCTTGAGCGGCGGTCGGCTGACGGGTGGCAGACGGCTGCATCGGCGAAGCATGGGCAGTCGGCTGCGCGGTCGTTGCCGGTTCAGGAGTAGCTTGGCGATCTTTGGCGTACGCCCGTATGAAAGCTTTATTCAGATTGCTGGCCATTTTCTGCTTCCTTCGTCAACGCCCTTGTTCTCGTACGCCACCATTCATGGCTTGTACAAAAGCCGCGATTGCGTTTGAAGAGCGATTTCCCAAGTTCTTGGTTTGCTGGAACGCAACTACTGCGCGCCGGTGGGCATCGACGTGCCAAAACCCATGGTGCCGGTTACCGGTCGAGCTGGAGAAAAATCTCCTGACGGAGCGGTGGCATAGCCGCTAGGACCCATCATGCCCGTCGGGCTGACCCCGCCGGGATAGGGACTGGCGACTGGATAACTGGCCGCACCGTTGGGCATGGAACCGGCAGGCATCATGCCCATTCGATTGCCCACGGCGTTTGAAAACGCCGGAACTCGGCCATTGGTTCGACAACCAACGAT
>JADLDX010000678.1 GCA_020846515.1 Pirellulaceae bacterium | reverse complement strand
TATCGGCCGCAGGTGGTCCGGTGACCATCAATCCCCTCATACCTTTTCAGGTTATGGATGACGGTTCGGTCCAGCAAGCCGGACAACTGCAAACGCTAATGCTGGCTCAACCAAAGGAAACAGGCGATCTGTCGCGCGTGGGCGATAACCTGTTCCAGTCGCTGGCGGACATTGTTCCTGTACCAGCCACTGAACGCCAGGTTGTCGGTGGAGCCATTGAGGAGTCTTCGGTCAAGCCCACGGCTGCCATGATGGAGTTGATCGAAGCCTCGCGCGTCTACGAAGCCAATGTGCGAATGATACAAACACAAGATCAGACACTCGGTTCGCTGATCAGCCGCGTCCTAGGTGAGTAACCAAATTCATTCCATCCGCAGCGAAGGAGCTTGATCGATGAGTGTACAAACGTTGTATACAGCGGCCACCGGCATGGATGCCATGCAGACCAAGCTGGACGTCGTCGCCAACAATCTAGCCAACATCAATACCACGGGATTCAAACGCGATCGCGCTAACTTCGAAGACCTGTTATATCGCAACGAAGTCTACCCCGGCATGCTGGACTCCACGCAGTTACCGACAGCCACTGGTACCCAAGTAGGCTTGGGCTCGCGACTACAAAGTACTCAGAAGGACTTCCGTCAAGGTGCTGTCCAAGCGACCGGTCGCGACTTGGATGTGGCCATCGAAGGTCCTGGTTTCCTGCAGGTGCTGGATCCTCAAAGTCAGCAAGTCATGTTTACGCGGGCTGGTAACCTGGATCTAAACGCCAACGGGAACCTGGTCATCGGCTCGGCACAAACCGGAAGATTGCTCGAACCACCCGTCCAAATCCCTCAAGATGCTATCGCGATCGTGATCAGCCCCAGTGGACAAGTTCAGGTTCGCCAGCCAGGAAACCAACAACTGCAACAAGTCGGGCAGTTGCAAATGGCTCAGTTCGTAAACCCTGACGGTCTATTGAAGGTTGGCGAGAACATGTACATGCAAACCGATGCCAGCAACCAACCGGTCGCTGGCGATCCAGGCACCAACGGCATGGGCTTGCTTCGACAGGGCTCACTCGAGTCCTCTAACGTTGAACCAGTACAAGAACTAATCGATCTCATCACCACTCAGCGTGGTTTCGAGTTGAATTCCCAAGCCGTTCAGGCCGGTGACCAGCTAATGCAATTGATTTCGAATCTGCGTAGGTAACGCGCATGTTTACTTTACGATCCACCAGACTACATAGCTCGCGAATATCGACATCTACGCATGCTTTGCAGGCATGGTTTGTGTCACTCACTGAGCGATGGCCCTCCTCCTACCCGCAGCGATCGACGGCACAGCGCCTACGTATGCTCGTTTGGTGCCTATGTGCTGGTTGGCTATGTATGGGTTGGGTGTTTGTTAGTGAATTGGCCGTAGCCGACGACTTGTTACATTCTGCGCCCGCGCCGGTCAAAGCGCTTACCGGTGCCAAGACCAGCGATGCGCTGGCCGTCCGCTTTAAGACGTCCCCAACAACGCACTCCAACGTCGTCAAGTTTGGCGATCTGATCGAAGTCATCAGTTGGGGTGCCAAGTCCCGCGAAGATCTACTTGAGATGGTCCTCGCCCCTGCTCCGAACGTCGGTAGTGGTCAAGACTGGACGGCAGCGGATTTGAGGCGTCATCTTGGGTTTCGCAACGTTCGGCCTGAGCAAGTGCGTTGGTCCGGGCCCGAATCGGTGCGGATCATGCGCATCAATGCTCCCGCGGCTGTACAGGCTACGCAGCCACTGCAGCCTCGCAAGGCAATGCCAGCCTTTGTGCCTGATCGCGCCATCGCATCGGCACAGGCCAGCGTCATCCAAGCGACTCGCGAGTATCTCTGGACGATGTCGGGTGAAAGAACTCAGTGGCGAATCGATGTTCAAATACCGGCTGAACATGCAACCGCATTGATTCAGCGACGCAATATCATTTCCATTGAAGGTGGAGAGGCTCCCTGGACGGGCCCGCAAACCCTGCTGTACGTCTATCGCTTTCAGGGACAGGAGGTAGAACTCGAGCTGACACCCGAGATCTATCTGCCCACGATGGTTGTCGTCGCCGGTCGTTCGCTACGCCGCGATGAAGTGCTGGACGAGTCAGCTCTGGAATACGCAGCGCTGCCCGAACGCATGCTCGATCAAGTTGGTGAATATTATTTGGACATCGAAGAAGTCGTCGGCAAACAATTGCGGCGCAGTCTCAGTACCGGTTTGCCAGTCCCGCGCGGCGCCATTGGCGAACCCGCGGTGATTAGTAGCGGTGAGTTGATCGAGATCGAGTCGGTGGCTGGAGCCATTTCCGTAAAGACGCCCGGCAAAGCTCTCTCCGGTGGCGCCGTTGGCGACCTGGTCAACGTTGAACTGCTGTCTACCCGCAAGCGACTTCAAGCGATCGTGGTTGGCCCTATGCAAGTTCGCATAGCCGGTGCGGCTCAAGTCAGCCAACCTTCGCTAGCGGACGATCGTCAAGATCCGCGAACGAACATACGCAACAACACGCGCATCAAGCCACGCACTGAATTCCTTAATCCATCTGCCTCTGGCGATCGAGGCCGGCGCATGGCCGCCACCAACCCAACGAATTCCTCCAACACTCTTGACGATGGGATCCGAAGATGACCAAACGTTCGCTGGCAATCTGCTACTCGATCGCCTGGACCTTGTGTGCCGTCTTGGGAACTGGCACCGCTTGGGCCCAGAACAGCAGTCTGTTTCAGTTGCCTGCGCCCCAAGGCATACCCGCGCCAACCATGAACTCGCCAAACAACTTTCGACCAGGAGCGGCCTTAGTCCCATCGACACCTGAAGGTGGCACGGTCGTTTCTCCGCAGTTTCCCCAGTCGCCACAGCTGTCGGCCGCCAGTTGGACCTACGCCCCTCCGCCGCCTCCGCGCGTCTTGCGCATTCATGATGTGATTAGTATTCGTGTCGACGAAGTTGCGAGAATGACCGCCGAAGGTCGTGCCTCCCAACGCAAGAACATTCTTTACGATGCCGTTCTCAAGGACTGGATCGAACTGGAAGGTCTCAAAGCAGTTCGCAAAGCGCCTCAGTCAGCCGGCGATCCGCAAGTCAACGGACAGGTGAATGAACAGTTTAGGGCCACCAGTGACCTGCAAACGCGTGAAACACTCGTGTTCAACATTGCGGGCGAAATCGCAGATATTCGACCCAACGGCAATATCGTGTTGGAAGCCCATAAATCGATCACCACCAACGATAACCGCTGGGAGATTTCGCTCTCCGGCATGTGTCAAGCCAAAGATATCGGGCCAGACAACCTGGTATTGAGCAAGGACATCATCGTTCTAAAAATCGACAAGCGTGAGTCTGGCCAAGCCCGTGACGGTTACCGTCGCGGCTGGTTTACCCAATGGGCCAATCGACTACAGCCCTTTTGATCCGCAGGCATCGACCATCGCCAGCTCTTCCATCAGAGACATTCCACAGTTACTACACAGTCACCACACATACACTGCACCGCCAACATGGAATTGAATCTCAATTTAACGCAGCGCATCACAACTCGGTGCCTTATCAGGGCCCTTGTCCTATGGTGGATCACCGCCAGTGGGTTGTCATCGATCGACGCTGCCGACAATCAATTGTTGCTACGCGATGTCTGTCGATTAAAAGGCCAAGAAGAGAATACGCTGCAAGGCTACGGCCTGGTGGTGGGACTGAAAGGCACCGGCGACGATGCTTCCAAACCAACGGCGGTCGCGTTGGCCACGGCCATGCAACGCATGGGTGGTCAGATTGGGACGGACGCCAGTGGGCAGTTGAATCTTTCGGATGTCGAGAAAGCAGGCAATGCCGCGCTAGTCTTTATCCAGGCCACCATACCTCCACAAGGCGCGCAGCAGGGCGATCAACTTGAATGCACCATCAGTGCTATATTCGCCAAGAGTCTAGAAGGTGGCACCCTGGTCCTGTCACCCGTACTGGGACCAAATGCGGGTCAGCAGGCTGTCTACGGTCTGGCACAAGGGAAACTGACGATTCCAGATCCGCGAGTGCCGACGACCGCTTCGATTTATCGCGGCTGCAAGATGGAGGCTACGGTCCAGAATCAATTTGTGAAAGATGACAAGATTACGCTCGTCCTCGACAAAGATGTCAGCAGTTTTAACACAGCCCAGTACATCGAAGACTTAATCAACGAACTGAACAACACGGGCCTGACCGGAGGCGCGAACATTCCGCCTGAGCAAGCTGTACAAACTTCCAACTTCCAATTGCTCGCTAAGGCGCGTGATCCTGTGCACATCGAAGTCACCATTCCATCTTACTATCGCGATCGACCGGTGGCGTTCGTAGCATTTTTGATGGAAATGCCACTACCGAACATCCAGAACAAGAAACGCGTGGTGATCAACGAACGGGAGGGCGTGATCATCATCGGCGAAGATGTCATGATTTCGCCAGTGGCCATCAATCACAAGAACCTGAGCATCGAAGCCCGCGCGGGGCAGAAGAGCTTCGTCGGCATGGACATTGAAAATCCTCAACCACGACCCAAGCTAAAGAACCTGGTCGACGCCTTGAATGCACTGAACGTCCCCAGTCAAGATGTTATCGCCATCATCAAAGCACTTAAACAAAAGGGTGACCTGTTCGGCGAATTGGTAATCCAGTAATAAGTCCATAGTTGGTACGACTTATTATTCGCCACGCGGTGGCCAATTTTGTGGCCAAGTAGTTTGCCAACTTTGTGGCTAACTCTGGCCAGAAGCATGCAAGGTCAATTATGCAGATCGGATCGGCATCCAGCCTGAACTTGCCCCAGCCCCAGTCGGGCCTGGCAGGATCGCATCCAGTTTCTGCCGGTGATGGCCTACAATCCAAAGGCGATGAACTGCAACGCCAAACTGCGTTCACGTTGCAGCCTGAGTTCGCTGAGCCATCTGCGTTTACAGAGCGTGCTGGGCTCGCCGGTAACTCGGGGGCGGAAGAGCCACTGCGTGAAAAATTTCAAGAGTTCGTGGGGCAAACTTTCTTTTCTGAACTCATTAAATCGCTGCGCACCTCACAAAAAGGCGCCGCCTATTTCAATGGCGGCCGAGCGGAAGAAATTTTCCAAGGGCAGTTTGATCAGATGATGACTGAGCACCTGAGCGAAGCGTCTGCCCAAACGATCGCCGACCCCATGTTTGAACTCTTCCAATTGGGCCGAAGTCAGGGCTGATTCCCGCTCGTACGTTTTCCCCCACGAAACAAAGTACCCGGCGGCGGCATCCGGCCAATAAAAACGTCCCAGCGAACCCACAAATTGCCTAGGGTAGGCAATCTCGCAGCGACTTAGCCGGGAAACCATGGGCTAACGCCCGAGCGGCACTCACTTTTCTTCGATTTGTAGAGTAACGGGATTTGTAGCGTAACGGCGCAAGCCGTACGGTGAGTTTCCTAGCAAATCAACGTCGGTACCGGACGGCTCGCCCCGTGCCGCTTCTAATCAGCCGCATCAGACTCTGGAAAAGCAAAAATCGACTAGAATACAGAGTACGTTTGACCTGCTGATTCACGTACTAACTGCCTGCAACCTCATGAATGCGACGCTACGAATTGCCCTTCGGGCGCTGGCCAAGAACAAGATGCGAGCTGGGTTAACGATCCTGGGGGTGGTGATCGGCATCGCGGCAGTGACGGCCATGGTGTCCGTCGGTATGTCAGCTACGGAACTGGTGCAAGGCGAGTTTGCCAACTTGGGTACCAACTTCATCGTGGTTATCCCCGGCAATGAACAGACCCGTGGCGGTGTGCGCAGTCAGATACAGTCGCTCAAGCCAGCCGATGCCAAGGCGATGGAAAAAGAATGCCCAAGCGTACTAGCCGCGACACCTGTGGTGGTTACAACTGCACCGGCTATCTACGGAAACAGCAATTGGACTGCCCGAGAGATGTTGGGCGTTGACGAGACGTTCACGATCGTTCGCAATTGGAACGTACGGCTAGGAACCTTCCTCAGCCAACGCGATGTGGCCAGCGGCAATAAAGTTTGTGTCCTAGGCCAGACCGTCGTTAAGAACTTGTTTCAAACCAGTAATCCACTCGGTCAGACGATTCGCGTCAAGAACATACCCTTTGAAGTCATCGGTGTATTAGAAGCCAAGGGTGCCAGCATGGTAGGTGAGGATCAAGACGATGTCTTGATCATGCCATACACGACGGTGCGCAAGCGGTTGCAGGGGGATAACTTTGATACCGTCAATTTTATTCTCGCTTCGGCTCGTTCGACCACGTCCATGAAGTCAGCCGAAATGGAGATCAACTCTTTGCTGCTGGATCGCCATTCGATCGGCCCTGGCGAACCTGCCGATTTTGAAGTTGCCAATACGACTGAAATTGCCAAAGTGTTTGGAATCATCACGGGCACCATGACCATGTTGTTGGCAGCCATTGCGGGCGTCTCGTTGATGGTAGGCGGTGTGGGCATTATGAATATCATGCTGGTTTCGGTTACCGAGCGCACCCGTGAAATTGGTATTCGCATGGCTGTTGGCGCTCGCCCCCGCGACATATTGATGCAGTTTTTAGTAGAATCCGTGGTGCTGTCGATGATCGGAGGCGTGATTGGTGTCGCGATCGGGATTGGGGCCGCTGTAGGGCTGACCAATCTCATTAATACGGTTTCCTCCGGACGTCCATGGCCAATCGTCGTAAGTTACCTGGCGGCGCTCGGGGCGCTAGTTTTCTCGGCGTTGGTGGGGATCGGTTTCGGTTACTACCCAGCCTGGCGCGCCAGTCGATTGGATCCGATCGATGCCTTGCGTTATGAATAGTCGCCCGGTGTTTTCGCCAATTTTGATTCCTTATTCAAAAAAGTTACCTGAAGTATGCGTCGAGCCAAGAACGTATTGGGCACGGACCTGGAAGAGTGCAGTTTGGATCCTATCACAGGTTTCTACCGGGATGGTTGCTGCAACACGGGCGCAGAGGACCTCGGCCTGCACACCGTGTGTGCGCAGATGACCGATGAGTTCCTGCTGTTTTCGAAGCAGTGCGGAAATGACTTGAGCACACCGAACGAAATGTACGAGTTCCCGGGGTTGAAGGCCGGTGACCAATGGTGCTTGTGCGTCCTGCGTTGGAAGGAGGCCTTCGAGGCTGATATGGCACCACGCGTCAAACTAACTGCCACGCATATGTCGGTGCTCGAGTTCGTCAACTTAGAAGATCTACAACGCTATGCCGTTGAAGAGTAAAGACTAAATGGACCAGCCCAACTATGCCCGACATCCCCGCGCCAACTTCATCGCCTACCGATGTTCCAGCTGCGACGATGCTGCACGAGCATGTCGCCAAGCGTAGGTACTGGCGTTGGGTGTTGGCCCTGGGCGTGGTACTGTTGGCAGTGATCGGTTTTCTGCCAACCATCATCGGTTCACGCTGGATCTATCAGCCCCTGATCGACCGCTTGGCTGCAGACAACTTTCGACTGACTATCGACAGTGTCCGTTTGCGCTGGCTATCACCCTTGCGATTGGAAGGTATCCAACTAAACGATCCCGGCCGAGATGGCACGTCGCTGGTGACAGTAAAGCAGATACAAACCGACCGAGGGTTGTTGGCCTACCTGATCGGCGGGCGCAGGCTGGGAAGATTGGAAATCGTCCAGCCGACTGTGGCGGTGGAACTGTTGCAAGATGGCAGTAATCTTCAACGCGTTATCCAGGCGCTGAACACGTCCAGTTCGCATGAGGACAAGTCCGATCGGCAAACTCCAGCGGTGGATATCGAGTTAATCGTTCGCCAACTCTCGGCGCAGGTTTTTCGGACTGAGGCACAGGAGCCGCTGGTCGTTGTCCCGCCGCTGGATATCGAGGCCAGCTATCGAGCTGCGTCAGGCGATTCGCGATTGACAATCAAGCCTACCAAGATCCTCAATGAGGTGCAGATTACCAAAGAACTAATCGACCTTGGCCTAGGCCATGCCGTTCCGTTTTTGGCGAAATCAGCCTGGTTCGATGGCCGCGTCTCGCTGTCGGTTGGCGACGTGGACATACCTCTCGCGTCGCCGGTCCATAGCCGGGCTGCATTGAGCTTGACTCTGCACGAAGTGCGCAGCGGTCCGAGCCATCCGGCGGTCAATCGGATGTTGGATTTCGTAGCCATGACCCGTAAGGTGCAGCCCGTACATGAGATTGTGTTCGTGGATGATTCGGTGATCGACTTGACCGTCGGCGATCAACGCGTGCATCACTCGGGATTGCGTTTTGGCTTGCCGAAGATGGACAGTCGCTTTCAAGTGGCCACCAGTGGTTCAGTAGGTATTGAGGACAAGTCTCTGGAACTGTTTATTGATATTCCGGTGCCCGTCGAACAATTGGCCAGGCGCGAAGAGGTGCAGCGTTTGGGCGTACCGACGTTGCAGTTGCCCATCACCGGCACGCTGAACGATCCTAAGCTGAATTGGGAAGCCATGCGTGGCGATGCCGCCCAATTGTTAGGCGTCATTCGAGAAACGCTCGCTGACGACGCGCCCGCCACCGCCAGCGTTGTAGCCGCCATGGAAGGCCTGGCCGAAGGCAAAGCCGATGAGAGCATTGCCGCTGCCATCGACTTGATTCAACAAATTCGTCAGCGTCGTCAAGCCGACAAATCGACATCAGGAACCCAGTCCGATCAGCCGCCCGCCAAAAAGAGCCAGCCAGTACGCGACGCGCTGCGCGATCTACTCAAACGAAAATAAGTGCGATCCTGGTTATGACCACGGATTTCACGGATGGCACTGATAAAGAAAAATATCCGTGTCATCCGTGCTATCCGTGGTTCAATTTTAATCCTATTTCGGCCCAATGGTTTCGCGATCACTGCTGAACGGCAAGAACAGGGAATGCCGCGCTTACTTGAGATCCTAATTTT
>JADLDX010000677.1 GCA_020846515.1 Pirellulaceae bacterium | reverse complement strand
CTGGCCGCTCACACGCCTGACCGCCAGTGCTTTGTCCGAATCCATGGTAAAGGGTCGTCAAGGGGGAAATCGCTAAGCGACGAGGCGAAACTGTGGTAGCAGCCTAGGAAAACATGCTCGAAGAATTTTTTGCGACTGCATGTGAACTCGTTACTGGTCAATCGGATTGACACTCACTCAATGCGAGCAACGTCAAAAACACATGGGGACACAGACAATTGGCCATTATGCTAGCAACAGATAATTGCCTGTGTCCCCAAGCGTGCCCGTCCCTCCCCCTGCGTGCCCGGCCCCATGCGAGCCCGGGGACAAAGGCACACAATGCTTGGTCAATGCTGCTATTGGTGAACTGGACTCTGGTGGCAAGCTTAAGCCCCGGGGGACGCCGTTGGGCTCTCATGCCTACAGATCTCGCACAATGGATGATAAGGTGATTGCTAGCATACATCGACATTGCCTGTGTCCCCGTGCGTTTTTGTTTGCTAGCACAAAAGGCACATTGCCTGTGTCCCCGTGCGTTTTGAGAAGTTGGGAGGGTCGAGAGGCAGGAACTCGTGCCAATGCTATCAGATGACTTTTCTACTTAGGCAAGATTTGCCGATTAGCCAAATCTTTCCTAATAAACAAAAGTTGCGGGCCAGACGCGGCCGATAACTTTAACTGATACCCAGCCTAGAGAATTTGGGTAGAGTTTTACGCGGGCTTTTGTGGGTGGGGTGTACTCGGCAAAAGTCCATTGATAGCAACACAGTCCGCTACGGAAGGCGAACTACCCGTGACAAGACAGAATTCACTCATCGCGTCGCTCGTTATTTTGCTGGGCACTTGCGTGTGGCCAGTCAGCGCTCAAGAGCCTTCTGGCCGTGGGCGCGCTGGAGCACGTCCGATTTCGTCCAGCTCAGCTGGCCAACGTCCCGGGTCGCGACTGATGGATCGAACCGGCGGTCGACCGACGAGCGTTCGATCATCTTCACTCCGCCAAGGAGTGACACCAGCCAGCAGCCAAATGGCGGTTGACGAAGGCGAGATGATAGAGGCCCAACCGATTGAAGAAGCGCTGATGTCCGATGGACATCTGATGCATGACGGTGGCATGTCAAGCTGCGATGGCAATTGTGGTGGCCATTGTGATGGCGGCTGCTCCAGCTTCGGTAGTGGCCATGACGGTTACTGCGACACATGCAATACGCCCCGTCGGTTCTGCATCTGTTTGCCATCCCATGGATGGGTTCATGCCGAGTATCTGCTCTGGTTTCCTAACGGTATGAATCTACCGCCGTTGGTTACGACCAGTCCGCAAGGAACTGGACGAGCCGCTGCCGGTGTACTCCCAGCCGCCGGTGTGCTCTACGGTGCCGACGACAACGCGTTGGAAGGTTCTCGATCTGGCGGTCGCATTCGATTCGGTACCTGGTTCGATCGCTTCCCAGGCGTCGGCTTGGAAGGTGAGTACTTCGGCCTGGCCCAAGCGACCGATAGTTTCTTCCAAAATTCAAATGGCAACCCGATTTTGGCTCGACCGTTCTTCAATACGCAGACCGGACAAGAAGATGCCGAGCTAGTCGCATTTCCAAACATACTTAGTGGTTCAGTCGCCGTCGACGTCACCAGTGAGTTTAACGGTGCCGCGGCTCGGCTGCGTCGCAGTTTGTGCTGCTCCAACGGTTGTGCGTACTCGCCGATCTGTTGCACGACCGTGCCTACATCGTCGCGAATTGATAGCACCGTCGGGTATCGTTATTACGAGCTGAAGGAATCGCTGGATATTCGCGAGCGACTGCAATCAACCGACACGGCCAATCCGGGCAGCTTCAACATCCTGGATCACTTCGATACTCGCAATCAGTTCAACGGAGGCGAAATCGGAATCCTGTGGCAGGGTCGTCGCGGGCTGTGGAGTTTGGACGGACTGATGCGAGTCGGCATCGGGAACAATCATCAAACGGTTTCCATTCGCGGCAATACGGTCATGGTTGAGAATGGAAACACCACCAACTTTAACAATGGCATCTTCACTCAGCGAACCAACATTGGTACCTATGACCGCAATCGCTTCACGATGATCCCGGAACTAGGCTTGACTCTTGGCTATCAATTCACCCGTCGAGTTCGCTTGACGACTGGATACAGCCTGATTTACTGGGGAAATGTGGTCCGCCCTGGCGATCAAGTCGACCTAGACCTCAATCCCAACCTATTCCCCCCAGAAGCAGTTCCATTTACTGGAGCACTCCGACCGCAGTTTCAGTTCGTTTCGTCCGATTATTGGGTACAAGGTCTGAGTTTTGGAGCGGAGATGCGCTGGTAGTCGCAGCAGGGATGCTGAGGCAACGCGTCATCATAAAACGCAACAGGGAGCTCGGCCACTCGAACATGATTGGTCGAGCTCTACGTGTTGGATGAGTGTCTCAGGGAAGGGCAACTGCAATGGCAAGTTTCTTTGACAGACTGTTTGGCCGGATTGCTAGTCAGCGTAAGCGTACAGTCAATGCCCGCAAGCTACGAGTCGAATCACTCGAGCGTCGCCAGCTAATGGCCGGTGACTTGGCATCCATCACCGGTACCGTCTACACAGACTTGACCGACAACGGTCTTACCGTCGACGACGAACGGCTCAGCAGTGTCACCGTTACGCTCTACCGTGACGGCGGCAACAACACGTACAACAACGGGGCCGCCGACGATACCCTGGTCGGCACTGACACCACTGATGCCACCGGTGTCTATCGCTTCGATGACTTGACGGCCGGCATTTACTTCGTTGTTCAAAGTGCCGTCACCGGTCGTAACCAGCGCGCCACGGAAACGGTTAAGACGATACGCATCATCGAAGTAGACGATGGT
>JADLDX010000676.1 GCA_020846515.1 Pirellulaceae bacterium | reverse complement strand
GTGGTCCTATCTTGTTGTGTCAATAAAGCGTTCACAAATTCATGCTGTAGTGCACCATGCCCAAAATTTATTAGCTTGCCATGATGCAATCCACATAACAGCAGATAGTTCAGCAACTGCGATCGATGCACGTCAACAATGTTCTCAACGCTTTTCAGCTCGAACACTGCCGCGTGTGAGACTAGCAAGTCCATGAAATACTCGTGACGAAAATTCTCAAATCGCACTCCGATTCGCACTTCGGTTTGTGCCTCTGCTCCAATGTTGACGCGAAGTGCATTTCGGTAGATGGACTCGTCAAAGAAGATTCCGAGTTCTCGTCGGACAATATAAGCCTGGCGAATAACTTCAAAAGCTATGTCACCAAATTCGTGTTGCGCAATGGGGCGGAGGTCGCTGGGGCGTTCGATAGGCATGTTAGGAGCACCGCCAAATCAAATGCAGACCATTTCTTCCCTCTGGTTTTTGTACGGGCATGCTAGCAATTTCAGCATGGAACTTCTCCTAATACAAACCCACTACGTGTACTTCAATGTTAGAAATGCGAACACGAAAAGAAAGGTCAGGCCAATGGAAGACAGAAAGAAATCGGACAGAAAAACAGCTACCAGCAATTCAAACTATTTGGTGCCTTGTTGCCTTGAGCTGCATTCTTTTTTTTCTGTCCCCCTTTTTTCTGTCTCCCTCAGAATGCGGTTTGGTGCCAACATCTTTACGGGGCTAATTGGGGCAACTATTTGAAACTGAAGTTCTCGAGCAATTGGAGACCTTGGCTTTGGCTCTTCTCGGGGTGGAATTGGGTGGCCAGTAGATTGCCACGGGCGATGGCGGCACAAAACGGGCCACCGTAGTCGCAGCTCAGCCAGCATACCGATGGATCCTCGGGCTGCACGTAATAACTATGCACAAAGTAGAAATACGGTTGGCTGGGCAGACGGTCAAAGGCCGGCAGGTGGGCTTGAACCTGATCGACACGGTTCCAACCCATGTGCGGCACCTTGTATTCTGTCGGCAGATCAAAACGTACGACTCGACCTGGGATGACTCCCAGCCCTTGATGTACCCCGTTCTCTTCACCCACATCGAAAAGCAATTGCAGGCCCAAGCAAATACCCAAAAAAGGACGATCGCGACGAATGAATTCTTTGATCGGTTCCACCAGTTGCCTGGCGGTCAGCTCACGCATGGCATCGCCAAATGCTCCGACGCCTGGCAGGATCAAACGATCGGCTGCAGCGATCTGCTCGGGATCGTTGCTGATCGTGGCCGTCGCGCCGACATGCTCCAACGCCTTTTGTACGCTGCGCAGGTTGCCCATCTGGTAATCGACGATCGTGATATTCGGGCGGCTCATGACGGCGGCTTTGGTTGGACTTGGTGAATGTAAGGGCGAGTGGTTATCAGACCCTCTTCGGGACTGCTGGCGGTAGCATACAGACGTTTAGGAATTCGTCCGGCCAGGTAGGCTTGCCGACCGGCGATGGCCGCATGACGCATGGCATGGGACATCAGAATTGGATCGCGCGCATGGGCAATGGCCGAATTGAGCAGTACGCCGTCGGCCCCCAGTTCAAACGCGACCGAGACATCACTGGCTGTGCCCACGCCGGCGTCAACGATCACCGGATAATGCGGATCACCTTCCTTGAGAAACTCTAAGACAATCCGCAAGTTGTTTGGGTTCAGGATGCCTTGCCCACTACCTATCGGACTGCCCGCCGGCATCACGCTGGCAGCACCGGCCGCTTTGAGTTGCCGCGCCACGATCGGATCATCGCTCGTATAACACAGAACTTGAAAGCCATCGGCCACCAGCTTTTCGCAGGCGGTCAGGGTGGCTAGCGGATCGGGCAGTAGCGTTTTCGTATCGCCGAGCACTTCCAACTTGACCCAGTCCGCGCCGGGATTACCCAGGGCGCGCAGGATTTCTCTTCCCAACTTGGCTACGCGAATCGCATCCGGAGCGTTGTAGCAACCTGCCGTATTAGGCAACAGCAAGTACTTCTGTGGGTCGATGAAGTCGAGGATATTTCGGCCGCCACGTTCGTAGATCTTCTCACGCCGCACGGCGACTGTGACGACATCAGCTCCTGAGGCAGTCAGCGAGTCTCGCATCAGCTCCATCGTGTCGTACTTGCCCGTGCCCACAATCAGGCGACTAGCCAGTGTATGCGCGCCCACCTTCAGGCAACCATCTTCAGCGGCTTGGCCAGGGGGCTGATCCGGAAACGTTTCACTCACGCTTAACCGCCTCCTACCAGCGTGACGATCTCGATTTGATCGCCATCGCTGAGCAGAGTCTGAGCGTGAGCCTGTTTGGGCACGATTTCCAGATTGACTTCCACGGCTACTAAGTCAGTGCGAACCGCCTGATGGTTGAGCACATCGGTGATCGTCCAGCCAGCGGCCACGCAATGCGGCTGGCCGTTGACTGTAATCTGAATCGTGCCCGCATTGGCAGCAGCCGGCGCTGTAGCAGGTGGCTCGGCGGCAGGTGGCACGCCGGGTTGGTCAAGCGTCATATCAATCTTCAAAAGCCGCGTCGAAGGCGCGGGAACTTGGGGCAAAGTCAATTCGCTTGGTGAACTGGCAAGCTTCGCGAGCTCCGAACTCGCGATCCATACCACTATCTTCCCACTCGATGCTCAGCGGTCCAGTGTACTTGATGTCGTTGAGGGCTCGAATGATCTCTTCAAAATTGATGCCACCGCGACCTGGGCTGCGGAAATCCCAGCCGCGACGCGCATCGCCAAAGTTGATATGACTGCCCAAGATGCCTGAGCGACCGTCCAGCTTGGTAATCGCATCCTTGATGTGCACATGATAGATTCGGTCAGGAAATTTGCGCAGGAACTGCACAGGGTCGACACCTTGCCAATGCAAGTGACTGGGATCGAAATTGAAGCCGAACTCTTCGCGATGATCCAGGGCATCCAGGGCCATCTCGGCCGTATAGATATCGAAAGCGATTTCGGTCGGATGCACTTCCAGAGCGAACTTGACACCGCACTCACCAAACACATCCAGAATCGGATTGAATCGTTCGGCCAATAGTTTAAAGCCGGCATCGACCATCTTTTGCGATACGGGCGGGAAGGAATAGAGCAAGTGCCAAATGCTCGAACCGGTGAAGCCATTGACCACGCCGACGCCAAACTTTTGAGCTGCTCGAGCGGTCTGCTTCAGCTCTTCGGCGGCGCGCTGATTCACTCCAGCTGGATTGCCATCACCCCAGATATAATCGGGCACGATTAGCTTGTGACGTTCATCAATGTTATCCAGCACAGCTTGTCCAACCAGGTGCGCGCTGATCGCATAACAAGCTAGATCATTGGATTCCAATAACTCGCGTTTCTTCGCGCAGTAGCTGTCGTCCGACACAGCCTTATCCACTTCGAAGTGATCGCCCCAACAGGCCAGTTCGATACCGTCGTATCCAAACTGCTTGGTCAACTTGACCATCTGTTCGAGTTTCAGGTCTGCCCATTGGCCAGTGAACAGCGTGACGGGACGCGGCATGAAGAGTTCTCCAAATGTGAAAGGGTATGCCTGGGTCGTAGAGGGAAAGGACTAGGGGTTTTGGTTAAACGGTGCGTTCGAGACGGTTCAATCGAAACAATTCAACGCTAACGTTATAGCAAATCAGCCGACCGGCGAGCCCGCGTGGCCGGCTATTGCACTGGGTATCGCACAGTGTATCGCACTAGTAGGCCAGTTAGGGTATTTGTCGTCGCCTATTCTTCTTCGTCGTTCGATGGTTCTTCCTCCGTGGCAGGTTCGGCGGCGTTCATTTCGATCTCAGGCGGAAGGGACGCGACGATCGGCGGCAGCGCGGCAGCCGCTGCGGCCACGGCTGTTTCGTCCTCCTTGGGGACCTTGACGATCGCGGCCAGCGTATCGCCTTCATCCAAGCGCATGATCTTCACGCCTTGCGTGTTCCGGCCGATGATGTTGATTTCGTTGGCCGCTACACGCTGGATCTTGCCCCGCGTGGTCATCATCAGCAGTTCATCGTCGCTGGTCACCGGTACGATACCGATCACGCGCCCGTTGCGTTTGCTGGTCTTGATGTCGATCAGACCCGAGCCACCGCGTCGCTGCGTGCGATACGAGTTAGAGCTGGAACGGTCCTCGGCGGCTTCACTCTCGGGTGCTTCGCTTTCCGCTGCTTCTACATCGGGCGTTTCCGCGACCGTTTCCGATGCCGCTCCGTCAGCCACTGCTCCGTCGGCATCTTCGCCCTCTTCGGTTTCCGGCATGGGAGCCAAGACTTCGCCGGCGCCGAACCAGGTGCGTTTGCCGTAGCCCTGTTCGCATACGGTCAGCAGAGTCGCTTCGGGGTCGGCGACCACCATGCCGACCAGTTCATCATTTTTGCGCAGTCGAATTCCCTTGACGCCGGAAGTATTACGGCCCATGGAGCGCGCGTCGGTTTCAGCAAAGCGAATGGCTTTGCCGTCGGCGGTGGCCAGAAGCAGTTGATCGTTCGGCTTGGTGACGACCACATCGACCAACGCATCGTCTTCTTTGAGTTTGATGGCGATGATGCCGCCTTTCTTGGGGCGACTGTAGGCATCCAGTGGCGTCTTCTTGACGAGCCCCTTCTTGGTCGCCATGACCAGGAAGTGACCGGGCAAGTTAAAGTCGCGCACCGAGACGCACTCGGCGATTTTTTCTTCCGGAGCCAGGTTCAGCAAGTTGACCAGCGCGCGGCCTCGGCTCTCGCGGCTGAGCTGGGGTATGTCGTAGACCTTTTGCCAATAGACCTGACCCTGACTGGTAAAGAACAGCAGGTAGGCATGGGTGCTAGCGACAAACAAGTGCTCGATCGGATCCTCTTCCTCGGTCTTGGCACCGGTGATGCCTTTGCCACCGCGGCGTTGGGCGCGATAGGTGGTCGCTGGGATACGTTTGATGTATCCATTGTGACTGATCGTGACCACCATGGTTTCTTCGGTGATCAGATCTTCGAGATTGTAGTTGCCGAGTTCTTCACCGCTAATTTCGGTACGACGATCATCGCCGAAGCGGCGCATGATCTCTTCCAGTTCACCTTTGATGATGTCGGTGATGTTTTTTGGATCGGACAAGATTTCCAAATATCCGGCAATCTCGTCGAGCAAGGCGGAGTGCTCTTCGACCAGTTTATCTTGTTCCAGGTTGACCAGTTGTCCCAGTCGCATGGCCAGGATGGCGTCGGTCTGAACGCTGGTCAGCGAGTAAACGTTTGAGGCACCGCGATCGCGCTGGAAGTCGGCGTAGCCGCGTTCACCCAAGGCGCGTTCCATCATCGAAGCCGGAACTTCGACGCCCATCAAGCGTTCTTTGGCTTCGGCTTGAGTCGAACTGGTGCGGATGATGCGAATGATCTCGTCGATATCGGCCAACGCCAGCAGCAAACCTTCGACGGTGTGCTTGCGACGACGCGCTCGGTCAAGCAAAAACTGAGTGCGACGTCGAATGACAGTGATGCGATGCCGGACGAACTCCTGCATCATCTCTTTGAGCGTCAGTTCGCGTGGCTTGCCATCGACCAGCGCCAGGAAGATGATCGAGAACGAGTCTTGGAGGGGCGAGAACTGATAGAGTTGATTGAGCACTACTTCGGGGTCGGCATTGTTTTTGATTTCAATGACCAACCGCACCGGTTCCTTCAAATCGCTTTCGTCCCGAATGCCGGAAATGCCTTTGATCTTTTCACTGCTGACCAGGGCGGCGATGCGTTCGATGACGCGATCGCGGAATTGCTGGAACGGAATCTCGGAGACGACGATGCGGGCACGGTTCTTGACGGTTTCGATCTTGGCGCGAGCCCGGATCACGATCGTGCTGCGGCCGGTGCGATAGCCTTGGTGAATGCCGTATCGTCCGCAGATGATGCCGCCGGTTGGAAAATCGGGCCCGGGCACAATCTCGATCAGTTCGTCGATTGTCACGTCGGGATCATCGATGACACGAATGATACCGGTGCAGATCTCGCGCCAGGTGTGCGGCGGGATGCTGGTGGCCATACCGACGGCGATGCCGGTGGCGCCGTTGATCAGCAGGTTCGGGAATTTCGACGGCAGGACGACAGGTTCTTTCCGCGTTTCGTCGTAGGTCGGCACATAGTCGACCGTATCGAGCTTGAGGTCGTCCAGCAACATGGCCGCTGCAGGGCTCAGGCGGGCTTCGGTATATCGCATGGCCGCTGGCGGCAAGCCGGCGATGGAGCCGAAGTTCCCTTGCTTGTCGATCAGCACATGCCGCATGTTCCATTCTTGGGCCATGCGTACCAGCGTCGGATAGATGACCGCTTCACCGTGCGGGTGATAGTTGCCGCTGGTATCGCCTGAGATCTTGGCGCACTTGACGCGATGGGAGCCCGGCGAGAGGTTCAAATCGTTCATCGCCACGAGGATGCGTCGCTGCGATGGCTTGAGTCCGTCGCGAACGTCGGGCAAAGCGCGGCTGACAATTACGCTCATCGCATAAGTCAGATAGCTTTGACGCAGTTCGTCTTCAATCGGCAGCATGATCAACCGCGTATTGTCGGCACCATCGGCCGGCAGGGTCGGTCCGTCATTTTCGGGAGGCAGATCGGCCAAAGCGAGGTTCTTTCCATTGCAAGAGGCATGCCGCCCATGATGGGTTCTGAGACTCAGGACGCTGGAGGTAGGCCCCTGAACTCAGGAGTCAAATGGTACCAAAAAAGCCCTTAGTTGCCAATTGCCCAGGCATTCAAAGCCAGCGTCGCAAGTGCTTGATTTGCAAACCTTTACGAACGCATTTGGGCTGGGCCGTCCGGAAGGGGCGCCGCGGCCTCGGCCCGAGCAGCCTTTGAGGAAATAAAAACGGCTGCATCCCGACTCGATGGCGACGGACATCCAATCTCACGAATCCCAATTGAAAGCCAAAATGATTGCAGTCAGGCGGCGGTTTAATCCTGTCTGGGGCCAGGCTGGGGGGGTAAACGCGAATTTGCCGCTCATGTTTTGGGTGAAATCGCCCGGCGCAGGTTGACATTTTCGATCTGCGGCCAACATTTCTAAACCTGTACCTAGCGTCTCAATGGTAGTGACGAGTGATACCCCTTGCATCGGTGTCCTCCAGAGAGAAGCAGTCGAAGATCGCTTTCCGCCTTCGTTTTCTCTCCGTTTTCGTTTCTCCGTCACTACGTACATCACTATGTTCTCTAACGACTCGCGCAGGACATGCCTACGCTGGCTGGTGGTCGCTATGGCGATCGGCATGGCTGGTGGTGGCCTGGCGGCCTTGGCCGCGCACACCTATGAACCCGGAAAACCCACCTCGGCTACCCAGCAATGGCCAGGTCAGTCAAGTCTGACTTTGTCGGACCAGACGCTGACGGCCGTGCTGTTCGTGCATCCATTATGTCCATGCACGAGGGTGGCCATGGATGAATTGTTGAGCTTCGCCAGCGAGTATGAAGTTGCGTGGCGTGTTGAGGTGGTATTCGTAATCCCTGAAGAAATGTCGCCCCAGTGGCAGCAGCATGGACACTGGAGCTTCGTGGCTGGCGAGCCATTCTTTCAGGCTCATGTCGATGTGGGCGGCCAGGAGGCTAAGTTGTTCGGAGCTAAAACATCTGGGCATTTCTTCGCGTTCGATCGACATGGAAGCAAGCTATTCGATGGCGGCCTGACCAACGGTCGCGGCCATGCGGGTCCTAGTGCAGGCTTGAACTCTTTGGCGCAACTCGTTTGCGAGCTGTCTCCAGGACAAAAGACTGCTCCGGTTTATGGTTGTCCTTTACAGAATCCCTAAGCGGTACGAGCGCAAAATGGACCTGCTGGAACAAATCGATGAATTTCCATTTTCGGGGGAACTTCGTCTGAACGTCACGGAAATGACTCACCAGCGGTTTTATGCGCGCGAGCGTGAACTGGCCGCCAGCACGGATCGCCTGTTCCGATGGG
This sequence comes from Pirellulaceae bacterium, assembly GCA_020846515.1. Taxonomy (GTDB): domain Bacteria; phylum Planctomycetota; class Planctomycetia; order Pirellulales; family Pirellulaceae; genus Aureliella. The sequence continues at coordinate 3,143 of JADLDX010000676.1, read as the reverse complement.
TAATGTTGGCGCAGTTCGCAGCCGCCCTTATCGCGGCGCTGGTCTTCACCCCGATGACTTGGATTGGTGGTACAGGCACAGTTCATCTTCACGTCTGGGCGGCGCTGTTGATCGGCGGTACGTTAGCGGGTTTGGTTTGGTATCTATCCACAACTGCCCCGGGTCGCGCCAGCAATGCGTATGTCATCGCCATAGCCCAAGTCATGATGTCGGTGCTACTGATCCACTTAACTGGCGGCCGTATCGAGACGCACTTTCATATCTTTGGTTCGCTGGCTTTTTTGGCTCGCTACCGCAATATACGCGTTGTACTACTAGCCACCGCGTTGGTGATCCTGGACCATGGCCTGCGGAGTTTTCTGTGGCCTCAATCGATTTTTGGACTAACGCAGGTTCAAGCCTGGCGCTGGCTTGAGCACACGGGTTGGATCGTCTTTGAGGACATTGTGCTCATCGCCGCCATTACTCAGAGTCGCAAGGAAATGTGGAGGGCGGCGGACCAATGGGTGCAGTTATCGTTGAATAAGCAGGGAGTTGAGAACGAAGTCCATCGCAAAACGCATGAGTTGGAGCACGGTCGTCATCTTCTGCAGGCCAGTCAGTCGCGTCTGCAGACGATCATTGATACGGCTTACGATGCCTACCTTAGTCTCGATCGCCAATTGAACATTGTGGATTGGAGCCGACGAGCTGAGCAGTTGACCGGCTGGAACGCAGGGCAGGTTGTGGGGAAATCGTGTGCAGAATTGCTCGCGCTAAATGAATTGATCGACGCCATCAAAAAAGCCTTAGAGTTTCGCGCTCATTTCCGCGACGGCGATTCGCCCTGCGCCACCTCGCTGATCGAGACCCTTTGCCAAACGTCCGGCGGCAAGCCCTTCTACGTCGAAGCCTCTTGGAACCTGATTGGTTCTCAGGAGCAATTTTGTATTCACATTTTCCTACGCGACATCATGGATCGCAAGCAACAGGCAATGCAGCAACTGCATTCGCAAAAAATGGAATCGATCGGTCAATTGGCGGCCGGTATCGCGCATGAAATCAACTCGCCCAGCCAATTCGTCGGGGATAATCTGTGCTTTTTGGAGAAGGCATTCCAGCAAATCGAAAGTCTCATGGGGTGGATGAACGAGACACTCGATCCGTCCAATAGTCGTCGAGTAACTTCTCAGGAGAAAGTACGCATGAAGCTCGATAGTACCAGCTTCAAACGCATCACAGGCGAGATCCCCAAGGCCATTCAACAGTCGCGCGAGGGAATGCACCGCATCAGCAGTATCACGCGAGCCATGAAGGAGTTTTCGCACCCGGGCACTGGCCAAATGGTCAGCATCGACCTGCATGAGTCCATTCAGCAAACGTTGACCGTCTGTCGGAACGAATGGAAGTACGTGGCCGAAGTTGTTACCGAGTTTTCCGACGAGGTTTCGAAAGTTCAGTGCCATCCGGTCGAATTGAATCAAGTGATTATCAACCTGGTCGTCAATGCGGCTCACGCGATTGGGGAGATCGTCCATCAATTACCAGCTGGACGAGGGCGGATTGTCGTTCGCACGCGACTAGTCAGAAGCACGCACTCAAGCCCGTCAGAGTTGGCCAGCCAAGCTACCCAGCTTGATCAGCCCTGGGAGGCCGGCCATGAGATGGTTGAGATTGAAATTGAAGACAATGGGCCCGGTATCCCGGAATCGATTCGCAGTCGCATCTATGATCCGTTCTTTACCACCAAGCCGGTAGGCAAAGGCACTGGCCAAGGTTTGGCCATCGCGCACAAGGTAATGGAGCGACATCACGGCTCGATTCATTTGAATTCCATCATTGGCCAAGGCACGACCTTCCAGTTGCGCCTGCCCGTCGCGCAAGCCGCTTCGCCGTCGCAGACGCTGGTAAACGTTTTCGACGACGACCTTATCGGCGGTCGCTAGTAGCCATCGCTGCCACCGAAGCCACCGCTGCCAAGCGGTGGAGAGTCACCTGTAACGCCTCCACCGTCTGGCGACGGGTGGCTACGGCTGCCAAGCGGTGGAGAGTCACCTGTAACGTCTCCACCGTCTGGCGACGGGTGGCTACGTCTCCACCGTCTGGCGACGGGTGGCTACGGTTCTAGCGTGTGGCTACGGTTTAGTGAAAACGTTGATGGTAAAGCCAGGCGGCGATGCTTTTGGCGTCCTGGATCTGGCCGGTCGACAGCAATCGATCGACCTCGTCGGGCGTAGCCAGGTAATTGCTGATTTGCTCGCCGGGCTCTCGTTCGGCTTGGCCATCGACCAGTCCGGTGGCCACAAACGCATGCATCCGCTCATTGAGAATCCCTGGCGACATAAAAAAACCGCAGAGTGGTTTTATAACATCGCAGCGATAACCCGTTTCTTCCAGCAGTTCGCGGCGGGCCGTTTCGATGGGCGGTTCGTTGGGTTCCAGGGTGCCGGCCGGCAATTCAAATAACCATTGTCGCACGGCGATGCGGTAATTGCGGATCAAGCAGACTCGGCCGTCCTCTAGCAGCGGCAGCACCACCACCGCTCCCGGATGTTGGATGATCTCGCGGGTGAACGCCGTCCCATCGGGAAACGTCTGGGTCACACGTTCGACGCGAAATCGTGAGGCTGTCAACAAAAGTTCAGAGGAGATTTCGAAATCGTTATCATCTTCCATGGAAATGGGTCCTGGGTGCTCTGTCGTGAACGAGAGTCTCGCGAGGCCCACGCTGGGCGTCGCAAAAATGGTCGAGTCTCGCGGCCGCCAGGGCGATTCGCTAAATCTTAGCAACCAAACACTTCCCCTGGGCCTTGGTGGTCTGGTACAGTAATGATGAATACATCAGCTGTGACCAGCCGTATTGGGTCGAAAAAAGTCACCGTTTTTTTGGGGACGTTAGCTCATCTCCATGTGCTTACATCCTGGACAACGGGCGGAGTAGCGGGTCGGATGACTTCGCCAAGCTCCAGCGTGCACACCTTGTCGTACATACAGAAGCCCCTCAGCGATAGACTGCGACCGATTGGTCGTAGGAGCCAATGCAGATGAATCGACCTGGCTTTGGACGTAGAAAGCGACGGACCCACGTTCGCTTAACGTTGGAGCATCTCGAGAGCCGCCGGTTAATGGCTGGCTTGAATGTGCTTGTCTACACTGACCAGGAC